>CAZLGN010000259.1:0-2826 GCA_964558865.1 uncultured Methylomagnum sp. | reverse complement strand
GATTGAAGTTGCGAGAGTCCTTTATGCGACGTGAAAAATGTGGGTAATCGGGTGGCTTATAAACGTCCAACAGATTTAAAAACCACCGTGCAATTTGTTCGTGATAATGCGACGTATAAAGTACATTTCAGCGCAATGGATGCTCAAAATCGCCGTTGTGAATCTGTAATTGATGTGGTGGTGGGAACATTGCCTAAAGGCTTGCCTGATGTTTCAAAATTAGTCACCGATTCACAAAAAAACGCCGCTAAAAAAGGCAATGAACTCGATGGCAAAAAAAATGATGTAGTCGTTTTACCGTTTGAAGAATGGACATATCAAAACGCAAGCGATATGCAATTTCGTGGTAATGGTTACAGTTCCGCGTCACCATTGGTCAATAATTTAAAAGCGTATGCGTTTAAAAAAGATCGCTTGCCTGTCTTTTTAGATGATAAGGAAATCGAGTTACGTTACTCCGCTGCATCAAATCCTGTTGATCCTGTCGGTAAAAATTCAATCAACACCACCAGTCAAAACTTTCCATTAACGGCAGATTTAATTAACGCCGCGATTCAAAAAACCGATATGTGGCAAATGCCATCGCCTCGTCCCGCTTCTGAAAAATCTGAAAAGTATTCTGCTTGTTCATGGGCAATGACGGGATATTGGGGCGCGTATGGCTGTGGCGATTCACAAGGTTTGCCAACAATTGACGAAGGCTATTTCAAAGCGAAATTGGATGAAAAGACCAAAAAAGTCGTGCCAGACGATTTAAATAATGTTGATCACGGTTTATTCATGCCCGGTAAAACAAAACCGTATGCAACCAATATCGCGCAAGCGTTTTCACAATATCAACCTGATAGCCAAACGTTTGCGGCAAATTTTTTGCCCGTTACCGATGTTGATGACAAAGGGCGTGTCAATCCATTTCCGTTATGGCGCGTTGAGGCAATCGATAAAAGCACAAAAAAAGTCGTTGCTAAAACTGACGCTGTAACAAGTACCAGCAAAGATTTTCACTGCGCTGGCTGTCATGAAAAAGGCAAAATTGCAGCAAATCCCAATGCACCTCATACAAAAGAAGCCTTCAATTCGAGTGCTTATGGAAAATACGCAGAAAGCGAAACCCCCACTCCAACCGATAAAGTTTTAAGCAAACCTAGACTTTTTGAAGTTGCCGATTTCAAAGGCGACAAAAATAGTTTGTTTGATAAAGAATATGCAGCGGCGTTGAATTATTCGAGTATTCATCAGTTTTACGACAAAATCACTTTTCTTGATGAGATGTTGAACGGTTTTGTGGATAAAAACGGTAAAGTCACAAAAGATAGCCCAAAACCTTGTTACGGCTGTCATTCAACGGCGATACAAGCAGTTCCGTTTAATTTGCCTTGGTGGGATGAAGAAGGTTTCAAAGTCAACGAACCTATTTACGCGCCAAGTTATTCGATTGCGATGCACCGTTTTCATGGTGAAATGCAATATAACGACAAAAAGACCGATATTGTCCGTGATAAAACGGGTAAATTCGTTCGTTGGGACTGGAAAACAAAAGGCACTAATAATGGCGATAAAAGTTTATTTCCCATCTTTGACAAAAATGGCAAACAACTTCCAATGGAAGAAAATTGCTTGAAATGTCACAGCGGACATCGTGAACAGTTGTATCGTGACAGAATGTACACGGCTGGCGTGACGTGTTTTGATTGTCACGGGGATATGTTAGCAGTTGGTCAAGCGTTCCCCAAAAATTACCTAAATAACAAAGCAAAATTAGGCTCTACCGAACGTGATGATTATCGCGTGCCTTGGTTTGACGAACCTGATTGCGGTTCTTGCCATGTTGGTAATGCCAATATCGGCAGTGATAAAAAGAACGGTTTCTTCAGTGCTGGTATTAAAACAAAAGCCTTTGATACGACTGATTTATCTGCAACGCCACGCCAAGCTGATAAAGAAAATCCTGACTCGCAACGTTTCACCGCTGCGCCGATAGAAAACTACAAGGCGAAGTTTCCAACAGATTTTTACTCTGAAATCATTGTTAAAACAGGTGAATGGATAACTCAAAAAGTCGATACTAAAGTGGATGCTGCATTGTTCCGTGAAGGTAAAGATAGACACGGTAATGTTGCTTGTGCTGCGTGTCATGGTGCGGCTCATGCGGTTTGGGAAAATCGTGATCCGAATGCCAATGACAACGTCACGGCGTTGCAATTGCAAGGTCATACGGGAACGATTTTGGAATGTAATGTTTGTCACAGCGCGGATTCATTCAAAAATGAAGCCGATTTAGACGGCGGACAATACAGCGGTGATGCGACAGTGGGAATTATCGGTGGTCCTCACAATATGCACCCTGTAAATGATCCGTATTGGTGGAAAGATTCAAAATCACCAAGTGACGTGAATGTTTCAGACGGTAAAACGTATGGCGGTTGGCATAACAATTATGCTCAAAAAGCAGGCGCGAAAGGTGAAGATCAATGCGCGGCTTGTCATGGTAATGACCATAAAGGTACACGTTTATCGAAAACACCTGTTGATAGAACCTTTGATTTCAGTAGCTTCGATTTTGCACGATTACAAAAAGCAGGATTCAAGGATAAAGTCATCAAAGTGCCAGCAGGAACAGCAATCGGTTGTGACACTTGTCACAGTATTAAAACCAGTTGTGTGAATTCGCCAGCGGGTAGCGAGTGTGGAATTGCTTCGGAAGCAGTAACGAAGTAAGCACTCGATATTTTCAAAAAGAAAGGGAATCTGATTTTTAGATTCCCTTTTTTTATGGCATATCACTTATTTTGAAAATAAAAATGGGTGATTTGCCTTAATACCAAT
>CAZLGN010000258.1:0-2831 GCA_964558865.1 uncultured Methylomagnum sp. | reverse complement strand
CAAACCGCTGATGGCTTGATTTAATGCCGATAACTTTCAGTTCGCTGTAGTAGCTAAATACGTCAACGAAAAAAACTACGATGCCGCGTTACGATTAACAGAACACAATTCCGCGTTTGAATATTCGTCCACTGCTGTTATTTCGGCAATTTTCTTCTTGAAAAAAGAAGTTCAAAAAGTCGTGAGCTTACACTAACCGAATGTAAATTTTGCAAGCCCATCAGCTCAACAATCGCTATCTTTATTATGCAATTGTTGAGCTTTTTAATGCACTTTTTTTGTCAAACGTAATATCATGAATAAAATATAAAATTCTGATTACGCCATAACACTCGGGGGACAGTTCATGAAGATTCGCCTTTCAATTATTATCATGTTGTCGTCATCTTTTTCAATGACGATAATGGCACAACCTACTTCTAGAAGTCACACTACCGAAGAAAATTCTTCTGTTATTACTCAAATCGATAACACCGACAACAGCATCACCATTTCTCAAATTGATTCGAGTAAAATTGCCGATATTACTCATATTACTCAAATCGGTTCGGGTAACGAGATTGATATTACCAACGGCAATAAAATGACGATTTCCCAAATGGGCAATCATAACCTTGTGCATAGCACTGACACGCATTCATTCCATGTTCATCAAATAGGCGATTCGAATGTAGCAACCGTCACGGGCGATAGTGGTTCAGTTGTTATTCGGCAAGAAGGTCACTGCAACACTTCCCACATATTGCAATAACAAATTAAGGTCATCAAATTCAATGGCTCGTCATCAATTTTTTTATATTTTATTTACTTCAATTATTTTAAGTGAATTCACACTTTCTATTTCTCACGCGGCGTGCTTACCGTCAAAAAGTCAAACAACAACAATGCAAAAAGACAATCAAGGCAACCGTCAATTTATTGAACAACACGGACAAAATAATGAAAAAGTTGTCGAACAAAATGGCACCGATAACACGCTGACGTTAAAACAAACGGGACAAGATAATCACGCCAGCATCAGTCAAACGGGCGCATGCAATGAAAGTAACGTGTCGCAAACAGGCAATTCTAATAATGTTGTAATTCGTCAAAAAAATTGATGAAACTTTGCACGGTTATTGCTTTATGGTTGATTGCACCCGTCGCGATTGCGATTGAACCCAATTTTGAAATTGGCGGGTTGGTCATCGATGAAACGTTGTCGCGTGTGGGACATTTATTTTACGAAGAATTCGTAAATGATTGGGATACTTCCAAACAAGTCGGCACGATTACCGTTCATGAACGCTTTGATCCCTTCGCAGGTAATGTGATTTGGATAGATGTGAATGAAAACACCGTATTTCAAGATCGTGTGGGAATTCGTGCCAGTGGAATAGAAGAAAAAGCGCAGGCTGCGCGTGACGTATTGAAATCGTATTTACAGCAACACAAAGATATTTATTAGGTTTTTTATGATGCGTTTATTGATTGCGTGCCAATTAGGGGTGTTGTCAGGAACAGTGATGGCGACAGAATTAGTGTTCCATTTTACCAATCCCAATTTTGGCGGCAATGCGGGAAATGGCTCTGTTTTTATGAATCAAGCCGATGTTCAAAATAGTTTCAAAGCTCCCGCTGTTGTCACCACAGCAAAAACGCAAATTGAAACATTTAAAGATAATTTGCAACGCGCTATTTTAAACCGTCTTGCCACTTCTACGACTCAAGATTTGTTTGATATAAATGGCAATGTCAAATTGGGAACGGATCTTAATTTTGATTTGAATAACGATGGTGAAAGTGATTTTTCAGTAAAAGTGAGTGATACGTCAATCGACGGCAATCTCAATATTTCAATTACAGATGGTCTTACCAGCACAACGTTAATTGTCCCACGCACAACAACTACGCCATGAATCGTTTAATTTTAAAACTATTAAGCAGTTTATTGGTGACGGTCTTTTTAATTTCTTGTTCGAGTGCTTTTAAACCGATTGGTTCCGACAAAGCCAGCACAGATTATCATTCAGGAATGTCCGATTTATTGCGTTCATTGCCACCACCACCACAACCCATTATCGTCGCGGTTTATAAATTTCGGGATCAAACGGGGCAATACAAAGGTAGCGATACGTTGATGCAGTATTCGACGGCGGTGACACAAGGTGCAACATCGATGCTAACTCGTGCTTTGATGGAAGCGGGAAATGGAAAATGGTTCACCGTTGTCGAGAGAGAAGGACTGACTGATTTGATGAATGAACGCAAAATCATTCAGCAAACTCGCGAAATGTACGCGAGCGAAAAGAAAAACGGATCACCCGCGCCGAGTTTGCCGCCGTTGTTGTACGCGCCAATTTTATTAGAAGGTGGCATTATTTCTTATGAAAGCAACTTGTTAACTGGCGGAATGGGGGGATATTATTTTGGAATCGGTGGCGCGAGTGAATTTAGACGTGACACCGTGACCAGTATGTTACGCGCGGTGTCGGTGAAAAATGGTGGCATCCTAACCCAGGTCGATGCGAAAAAAACCATTCTTTCGTTAGAATTAGATTCAGGATTATTTCGCTATATTGCGTTTAAACGTTTGTTACAAATCGAATCAGGTGTTTCAAGTAACGAACCGCCACAAATGGCGGTGATGGAATCGATAGAGGCGTGTGTTTATGGAATGATTATCGAAGGATTCATTAGTAATACATGGAGTTTAAAGAATAAAAAACTCATCAAACCGTTAGTCGAAGATTATTTGAAACAACGCGATTCAAAAATGATTGCCGAATTTGATGCCGAAGGCGGAATCGTCAATGTTAGTCCTCAAAGGTAAAGCAAGCCACCAGCTCCTG
>CAZLGN010000257.1:0-2867 GCA_964558865.1 uncultured Methylomagnum sp. | reverse complement strand
CCAGCCATTGATTTAAAAGAAGGAAAATGTGTGCGTTTGCGTCAAGGACGTATGGACGATAATACGGTATTTTCAGATAATCCTGTCGAAGTGGCGGGGCGTTGGGTTGAAGCAGGCGCAAAACGCATTCATTTAGTCGATTTAGATGGTGCATTTGCAGGAAAACCGCGTAATGCCGAAGTTATCACAGCAATTGCTAAAGCGTATCCGAATTTACCCGTACAAATTGGCGGTGGTATTCGTGACGAAGCGACGATTGAAGCGTATTTAAACGCAGGCGTTCAATATGTCATTATCGGCACAAAAGCTGTTCAAGACCCACAATTTGTCCGTGAAATGGCGGCGAAATTTGCAGGTCATGTGATTGTTGGTTTAGATGCCAAAGATGGCAAAGTTGCCACTGACGGTTGGGCGACGGTTTCACAATTCGACGTAATCGAATTAGCGTTGGAATTTCAAGAAAATGGCGTTGCCGCGATTATTTATACCGATATTTCTCGCGACGGCATGATGCAAGGCGTGAACGTGGAAGCCACGGCACGATTGGCACGCGCCATTTCAATTCCTGTGATTGCGTCGGGTGGTATCACGAATTTGGACGATATTTACGCGCTGGGCAAAGTCGCTAGCGACGGCATTATGGGCGCAATCACTGGACGAGCGATTTATGAAGGCACGTTAGATTTTGCCGAAGGTCAAAGAATTGCAGACCAATTTTAGGAAATCAAAATGAGCCTAGCAAAAAGAATTATTCCATGTTTAGACGTAGACAACGGGCGCGTGGTGAAAGGCGTGCAATTTGTCGATATCCGTGACGCAGGCGACCCCGTTGAAATCGCTCGACGTTATGACCGCGAAGGCGCAGACGAAATTACCTTTTTAGACATCACCGCGACGCACGATAATCGCGCCACGATGGTTCACGTTGTCGAACAAGTCGCCAGCGAAGTTTTTATTCCTTTAACCGTTGGCGGTGGAATTCGCACGCTTGAAGATATTCGCCGAATGTTAAACGCAGGCGCAGACAAAGTCGGCATCAACAGCGCGGCGGTTTTCAATCCTGATTTTGTCAAAGAAGCCGCTGATAAATTTGGTTCGCAATGTATTGTTGTGGCAATTGATGCCAAAAAAGTCAGCGGCGAAGGCGAGCCAAATCGTTGGGAAATTTTCACGCATGGCGGACGCAAACCAACGGGTTTAGATGCGGTCGAATGGGCGCGAAAAATGGTTGAATTTGGCGCAGGTGAAATTCTTTTAACCAGCATGGACAAAGATGGCACAAAATCAGGCTTCAACTTGCCATTAACTCGCGCGGTAAGCGAAGCGGTTTCTGTGCCTGTGATTGCATCGGGTGGTGTGGGGAATTTAGACCATTTAGCAGCGGGGATTTTAGAAGGCAAAGCGGATGCCGTTTTGGCAGCGAGTATTTTTCATTTTGGTGAATATACGATTGGACAAGCCAAACAACGGCTGCGTGAATGCGGTATTGAAGTGAGAATTTAATGATTTACTGGAGAGTGAAATGCCCATCGATATTTTATTAACAATTATTTTAACCGCCGCGATTCAGTCTGTTTTCGGTGTGGGAATGCTATTGTTTGGCACACCGATTTTATTATTACTCGGTTACAGTTTTGTTGATGCGCTGGGTGTCGTTTTACCCATTTCGATTGCAATTAGTTTGTTACAAGTCATTAAGCATGTTAATTATGTTGATAAGCCATTTTTTAAAAACGTGCTTCGTTATTGCATTCCCGTTATCGTTTTATTTTTGGCGTTAATTACGTCCGTGAAAATCAATATCGCTTTTGTGATGGGGATTTTTTTGTTGTTAGTTGCGTTAAAAAGCGTGTTGCCACAATTTGAAAATTTTCTAAAATCGATCGTTAAATATGAGCGACTTTATTTAATCACGACAGGTTTTGTGCATGGTGTAAGTAATTTGGGCGGTTCACTTTTAACCGTTATGATTTACAGTAAGCAATATCAAAAAGACACCACGCGCGTCACAGCGGCGGCGTGTTATGCAACGTTTGCCATTTTTCAATTAGTCACGTTGATTATTATGCAAACGGAATTTACGATTCCTTACGATACACGCGCTTTTTTTGTTCAAATCGGCATGGTGGTATTTTTAATCATTGAAAAAATGCTTTATGGCAATATCGACAACGAAAAATACAATCGAATTTTTGCCATTTTTCTATTTATGGCGGGTTTAGCGTTAATTGGAAAATCACTGTTATGAAGAACTGGTTAGATGAAATTAGATTTACCGAAGACGGTTTAATTCCCGCGATTGCTCAAGATGCGAAAACAGGCAAAATTTTAATGTTTGCGTGGATGAATCGGGAATCGTTGGTATTGACGGTTGAAAAGGGTTACGCGGTTTATTGGTCACGTTCACGTCAAAAATTGTGGCGAAAAGGTGAAGAATCGGGACATCAACAAAAAATTGTCAGCATTCAAATTGATTGCGACGAAGATGTTTTACTTTTAAAAATCGAACAACAAGGCGGCATTGCTTGTCACACGGGACGCGAAAGCTGTTTTTATCGGCAGTTAATCGACGGCGAATGGCAAATCACCGAAGCCGTTTTAAAAAATCCTAACGAAATTTATCATCACTAATATGACAGAAGCCCTTAAAAAAATTACGCCGCCGCGCTGGTTACTCGCAGAATTAACGTATGCGTGTCCGTTGCAATGTCCGTATTGCTCAAATCCGTTGGATTACACGAAATACAAAAGCGAACTTAGCACGGATGATTGGAAACGTGTTTTGACAGAAGCACGAAAAATGGGCGCGGTGCAATTAGGATTTTCAGGCGGTGAACCGCTCACACGTCCTGATTTAGTGGAATTAG
>CAZLGN010000256.1:0-2894 GCA_964558865.1 uncultured Methylomagnum sp. | reverse complement strand
GTGCCGCGTTTAGTCGAAGCGATGTCAGGCGGTGCGGGTGGTTTAGCATTTATTTTTTCAGCCGTCGGTTTGGTGAATTTATCGCTGCTTTTATTGCTCGGATTTTTTTCAAGCAAAGGTCGCGCGTATTGCCAATTCATGTGTCCGATTGGCGCAATCGACGGCATCGTGAACAGTTTTGGCTCACGTTTTCGCAGTACACACCGCATTCGCGTCGCTAAAGAACGTTGCACAGGTTGCAATGTTTGCGCGAGAAATTGTATGTGTGGCGCGATAAAAATGATTGATAAAGTCGCTACCGTCGAACAATCGTCGTGCATGGATTGTCACGAATGCGTCGATGTGTGCGATTGGAACGCGATTGAATGGACAACCGCCTCGCGCCACAAAGAACCCAAGCGCGTTAAAAAAGGCACGGAGATTTTCCCTGATCCCGATTGGCAAGTGATTACGTTTAAACCGCGTTTTGAACCAAAAGTTACGCCCGTTCAAACCATTTCATGGGCGCGAGTGATTAACGCGACGATGATTTTAGGATTTTTGACCGCGTTGACAATTACGGTGGTTGTGCATTGATGAACCGTTTTAAATTCTTTTTCTTGGCGATTTTGCTGATTGTTTGTAATACCACTTTTGCTGATAAACGCCAGCCTGATCCTGACGGTTGTTTTTCGTGTCACGGTTTGCCCGATTTGAAATATGTCGATAAACAAGGGCAAATTCGCAGTGCTTCGATTTTGAAATCTGATTATTACGGCTCGTTGCATGGCAGCGTGCCGTGCAAAGATTGTCATAGAAAAATCACCGATTATCCGCATGAAGAAAAAGACGGTTTAGTGGATTGTGGCGAAAGTTGTCACGTTAAAGAACCTTCAAACGGCAAAGCATTCACGCATAAAGACATTGCGAAAGAATTTGAAAAATCGGCACACGGGAAAGGTCTAACCAAAGATTTTGCCGCTGGAAATCGTATTCAAGAAGATAAAGATTCGGCGTTGCCGTCATGTCGGCGTTGTCACGATAACGCGCCGTATATTGCGGCGGCAAATATGGAAGCCTTCAAAGCTGAATTTTCACACAATGACGCAGAATGTGGCACTTGTCACGAGGGCGATGCGTGGCGAAATCAATATAGCGGACACATTTTGCGTCGTTACATTGGCAATCATTTGAATAAAAATTTGTCGAATAAAATCTGCGTTGATTGTCACGGCAACATCGAAAAAATGGCGAAAGTTGAACAAGAAGACCCACAAACAAAAGAGAAAAAACCAGTCAGTTTAGAGTTTATTCATTCGACAGAAAGCTATGATAAAACTTTGCACGGGCGTTTGCTTGCAGATGTTAATTTACACGGCGCGTCCTGTGTTGAATGTCACGCGCCGACAGGTTTGCATCATGGCATTAAACGTGACGAAGATGTTGAATCGTCGGTAAATGCCGCTCATCTTTCGCAAACGTGCGGGCAGTCGAATTGTCATAAAGATTATTCAAAAAGTGTGGCGAATAATGGCTTTTTAAAATCAGAAATGCACAGCATAGCGACGCTAGGTTTAGGTGTTGAAACAAAAGTTGAAGATGTTTTGAAACCCGATTTTGAAACGTTTAAAGCGTTATCCATTTGGTACAAATTAGCCGCAATTTTAGGTTTGCTTTCAATTGTGTTTTTGATTGGCAATATCGCGTGGAGCATTTTTGGTGATGCAAATAAATTGAACAAAAACAACAATAATTCAATTTTAGGGGCGGAGAAATTTCAACGAATTATCATAGGTTCAAAACCGAAGAAGAAAGAATCTTTGTGGGCGAAAATTAAAAAGCGGTTTGCGAAACCCATTTCTAAAGACGATGATAAAGCACTTTAGCTTATGCTATTTTTAAAAGGATTCTAACGTGGCAAATCTCAATCTGAACCAAGTGCGCCAATTTATTCAAACCGCCAACTTTCAAACGTTATTCAATGAATTGGGTTGGGACAATGTAAATTTACAAAAGTCCGTTGTGGTCAACAACACCACTCTCACGGCAATTGCTGAAAAACGCGGTTTTCTGATTTTCGTTTGTGAAATTGCCGAATTGCCAACGGTGACCGAACGCAAAACCATCGCTCAAAAAATCGGTTCGCTGTATCACGAACATTTGATTATTTATTTCAACGCCGACAAACAAATCTGGCAAATCGCGATTAAAGAACTCAATAAAACCATTCAATACAAAGAAATTGACTATCAAATCTCACGCGCTCCTGATTTGTCAATCTCAAAATTACGCGGCATCTTTTTTACGTTTGATGAAGAAGAAAACATCTATTTAATCGATGTGACCGATCGCATCAATAACAGCTTTAACAGCAATACCGAAAAAACGACCAAAAAGTTTTACGACCATTTCAAAAAACAACATGCCGCGTTTATGGCGTTGATTCACGGTTTAGAAAATGCCGACAATCAACGCTGGTATGCGTCGTTGATGTTGAATCGTTTGATATTCATTTATTTTATTCAGAAAAAAGGCTTTCTCGATGAAGATGTGAATTATCTGCGCGTGAAATTAAATCAGATTCAAAAAGCACATGGCGATAATCAATTTTATTCATTTTATCGGCACTTTTTACTCGCATTTTTTCATGACGGTTTGGGCAAAGAACATAAACAAAATAAGGAACTGATTAAACTCATTGGCAACGTGCCATATTTGAACGGCGGTTTGTTTGATGTTCATGAACTCGAAAGCGGTAACGCCGATATTCAAATCGCCGATTCTGCTTTGACACAATTGTTTGATTTCTTCGACCAATATCAATGGCATTTAGATAACAGCGCAAAAGCCAAAGGCAATGAAATCAATCCCGACGTAATCGGTTATATTTTCGAGAAATATATCAACGACCGCGC
>CAZLGN010000255.1:0-2900 GCA_964558865.1 uncultured Methylomagnum sp. | reverse complement strand
ATTCCAACAAATATGTTCACCGCGATTTTTGCAATGGCGCGTTCAATCGGTTGGATTTCGCAATGGGACGAAATGATTTCAGACCCTAATCAACGCATCGGCAGACCTCGCCAACTTTATTGCGGCGTGCCTGAACGTCACGTTTAACGTTCAATCCACTGGAATTTTATGAAACAACTGAGCCTAGAAGGGCAACAAATCATCAACAACATAGCGCAACGTTATAACTTTAGCTCTGATGCGGTTTTCAGTATGTTGCTGTCTGTGATTAACGGAAATGGCTCGATGGCGCAATTTAATCACCCCGAATTTGGCGGCTCTGGGCAATGGATGCGCGGCGGAATGATTATGTTGGGTGATATGTTTAACAACGGTTTAAAAAATAGCGTTGGGAATTTGTGTCAAGAATTGGCGAATTTGATTGTAAATGAACCGAATTTGATTCAAACAGGCAGTTTTCAATCACAAAGCCAAGGCAATCAAGAACAAGTAAATTATGCGAATTCACAACAAAATTCTTCAAATTCTTCAAATGCGGTGAGTTTGTTTGTACCTGGTGGGGATTCGCAAAATTGGTGGTCAGCTATCGGTTTACAATTTCCTAACAGTACAGGCAAACAAAATAACATTTGTTATGCGTATTTTGCGGACATTCGCCGATTAGCGATTAAGTTAAATGGCGACATAACGCTTTACGATACGTTAGATAATCAAATTGGTGGTTTTTCTCAACAACAAGGCAACGATGCTTCGCTGACTTTTAGCAGTCAATATGGCTTGATAGATATTAAATCGTTGCCTGTGATTTCAATCAATAATGTGGCGATACAACCTGCAAATTCGCCTCAAATCATTGCTGATTTACAAGTTCAATCTTCACAAGAAATCGATATTTTTAGTGCGATTGAAAAATTGGCGATTCTCAAAAACAAAGCGATATTAACCGAAAACGAGTACAGCACTAAAAAAGCAGAACTACTCGCCAGACTGTAACCCTCTTTTCTAAAAAATAATGACCTCAAACAAACATTTACCTTTTCGTGAAGCCGCGCTCGAATACCATCAATTCCCCATCGCAGGCAAACTCAGCGTTATTCCAAGCAAACATTTATCAAATCAACGTGATTTAGCTCTCGCTTATTCGCCAGGTGTGGCGGTGGCGTGTGATGAAATTGTCGCTGATGCGAACAATGTCTACAAATACACGATAAAAAGCAATTTGGTTGCGGTCATTACCAACGGAACAGCAGTTTTAGGTTTAGGCAACATTGGTCCTCTCGCCGCAAAACCAGTGATGGAAGGCAAAGCGGTTTTGTTTAAAAAATTTGCTGGGATTGATGTTTTCGATTTAGAAATTGCCGAATCTGACCCCGATAAATTATGTGACATTATTGCCGCGTTAGAACCGACGTTTGGCGGCATTAATTTAGAAGATATTAAATCGCCTGAATGTTTTTACATCGAACGCAAATTAAGCGAACGCATGAAAATCCCAGTGTTTCATGATGACCAACATGGCACTGCAATTATTGTCGCGGCGGCATTATTGAACGGGCTAAAAATTGTTAAAAAAGATTTGCAACATTGCAAATTAGTGGTTTCAGGCGCAGGCGCGGCGGCATTGGCGTGTTTGAATTTGCTGGTTGATATGGGTTTTCCGATTCATAACATTTTTGTCACAGACATTGAAGGTGTGGTTTATCAAGGTCGTAAAGAATTGATGGACAAAGACAAAGTCCGTTTTGCTCAAAATACCGAAGCGCGAACCTTGGCAGAAATTATCGTTGATGCGGATATATTTTTAGGTTTGTCGGCGGCGGGCGTTTTGAAACCTGAAATGGTAAAAACGATGGCGGCACGTCCGTTGATTTTCGCGCTTGCGAATCCAACGCCCGAAATTATGCCTGAAGAAATCAAAGCCGTTCGTGATGACGCGATTATTGCAACGGGACGCTCGGATTATCCGAATCAAGTGAATAATGTCCTTTGTTTTCCTTATATTTTTAGAGGTGCGTTAGATTGCGGTGCAAGCACGATAAATTTAGAAATGAAACTTGCGGCAGTTCAGGCGATTGCAGATTTAGCACAAGCTGAACAATCGGACGTTGTTGCAAAAAATTATGGCATTAGTAACGTTTCATTTGGCTCGGATTATTTAATTCCGATTCCATTTGACCCGCGTTTAATGACGAAAATTGCGCCCGCCGTTGCAAAAGCCGCGCAAGATTCAGGTATTGCAAGCCGTCCCATTCCAGATATGGATGCCTACAAGCGGCATTTGAAAGAATTTTCGTATCACAGTGGCGCGTTTATGCGTCCAATTTTCCAAGTCACAAAAGATGTTCAGCCAATCAAAAAACGGATTGTTTTTGCCGAAGGCGAGGACGAGCGGATTTTGCGAGCGTTACAAATTATTGTTGATGAGGGCATCGCGAATCCTATTTTGATTGGGCGTTTAGAGGTTTTGGAGCAGAACATTCAAAAATTTGGTTTGCGTTTAAAAGCGGGCATAGATTTTCAGGTGGTGAATCCAGAAATAAATGAACACTACGAAAATTATTGGCAAACGTATTTAGATATGACGATGCGAAAAGGCGTTTCTGAACAATTTGCAAAAATTGAAATGCGTCGTCAACACACGTTAATCGGCGCAATGATGATTCATAACGGCGATGCAGATGGCATGATTTGTGGCACGTTGGGTTCGACAAATTCTAATTTGTCGTACATCGACACGGTTTTGGGCAAACGTGAAAATGTCAGCGTTTATGCGTCGATGAACTTGCTCATTTTGCCAGAACGCCAAATTGCGATTGTCGATACGCATATCAATGAAAATCCAACTGCTGAAGAATTGGCTGAAATTACATTATTAGCTGTTGAACGTATTCGCCAATTCG
>CAZLGN010000254.1:0-2907 GCA_964558865.1 uncultured Methylomagnum sp. | reverse complement strand
CCGCATCAATCCGTTTGATACGTTACGCTGTGTTTTTGCAGGCTGAGTAGTTACATTTTTTTTAATTTCTTTGATGCAATCCTCGAGTAATTGAATTTCATCTTCTTTGGTGATATGAAATTTATGCACTAATTTTAGAACGCTTTCGATTTTATTTATTTGCTCTTTTTCCAAGCTCGAGGTGGACTCTGTTTTAGATGCAATACCATCAGAAGAACATAACGAAAGTTTTTCCTCCAGTATCAACTGCTTTACTTTTGCAATAGATAAATTTTGATTAACTGCTTTCTCATAAATTGTATCTGCAATATCAATATTATCAGGGCGGCTAATTTCATAACAGGCAGTAAGCGAAATACCAGCACGATTTTTGTGTTGAAAGTAATTTGCAAAATTCATGTAACGGTTAAGAGTTTGATGTCCGTCAGCGCATAATGCGCTAACTGATTTTATCCAATTACCAAATTCGATATTTGATGGTAATCGTTCTCTTGCTTGTAAAAGAATTAATCCCTTCATCATTTGAGATTGGCTGTTTATGTCAACATAACGTGCTGCCAATTCTTCTATAGATAAGTTGATTATTGTTGCTAAAAATGAGTCTATGGAAAAGTTAGGAGTATCGACAACTTTTTCTAAAGGGGTTCTATTACGAAACCCTTGTGCTTTTACTTTACGATTCATTGTTTTTTACCTTTTGTGATTGTCTTCAGCTCTTTTAAAACCCCCGTGATTTCGTCAATTGCTTTTTGATTATCTAACTCGATGATACCTAATCCACAGCCTGCGGCTTCTTTGTACACTTTTCTTTCGCAAATAGCTGTCTTTAAAAGCACTATCTCTGGATAATTGCTGAAAAAGTCTCTTGCCTGATTTAAATCATCCATATTCGGATTTGTAGGCGACATAGTTATAACAGCACAAGAAACAAGTTTTTGATTAAAATCTTTTGCCTCTTTGATTATATTGAGCATTGACGGTAACGTGTCCAAGTCCCATTGTGAAGGCTTGAATGGAATGATTACTAAATTTGCAGCAAGTAACCCAGTTCGCATTTCCTGTGAAATGCGTCCCTGGCAATCAACAATTATTATTTTGTAGCGTGAGCTTAAACTATCAAGTGTTGGCTTCAAATTGTCATACTGTCTGATACAATCAATTTTAATTTTATCTGTTTCATATCTATCTTGCGCCCAATTCGCACAAGTACTCTGCCTATCCGCATCAACAATAACAACGTCATTCCCTTTGGATGCTAGTAATACAGCTAAATTTGTTGCTAATGTGGATTTTCCTACACCACCTTTTTCAGAGCCAATCAAAATAATCATTTTTTAAGTTAAGTTAATAATCGTTCATAAATACGACTTATTATAATGCGCCATGACTTTTTTAAGTAGGAGATTTAATTTTTGTAGTCGTTATCTTAAATTTTTCGTTGCAAGTGAATACCACGTTTTATAAAGGGGAGGTGTGTTTTTGTTTTTTAGATTAAAAGATTCGTTAAATACGAATTAAGAGCTAAATTAGACAACTTAAAATCAATGGGTTAGGGTTTTCTAACCACATAAAACTAAAAGCGGGGATTTTTAACTGTTTGATTTCACTACATTGTGAAATTTCAGCTCTTAATTCGCATTTAAGTTTTTTATTTTCCAACCAGCAAGCAATTGAAGCGGCATAAGCCTTGCTTTGTAAAATCCAAAAAAGAGCTGATTTAGTTTTTAGTGTCCAAAAAGTGTCTAGCAAAAAAGTTGATTACTTCAAGAACTAGCAAATACGGCATATAGGGCTGTCACAACGAAGGATTATAAATCCCCCATCGTCCTCCTTCCCCCTTTTCAGCCCACGACAACAAAATAACCCTTGACGCGGCTACTCAAAACCGCTCGCCAAACACACCACGTTTTCAAACTCTTGGGCATTCTCGTCACCAACGTCACAATTCGCCCCCGATGTCTTAATCGCGCTCATCCCCCCTGTCAACCGACAACTCGCATACGGTAAACCACCAAACCGCATCGCCGCGCGGACTGGGGTATCAAGTTAAACCTCTTTACAAACTAAATTTAGTTATCTTACTCATTTACTGCAAGTAGAAAAGCAATTTACCCATCTGAGATTCAATTTAATATGTGTCTTAGCTGTGTCTATTTTTTAATAAAATAACAGCTACTAAGACACAGCTTAACATCGCCTACAAGCCTTGCGATTATTAGCATAACGCAATATATCGTCATTCACTTTCAGCAGATAAACTTTCTCGCGATCTCCGCCCGATTTTCTGCAAATTTCTTTCACCTCAAATCCAAACTTTTCGATAAAATAACCAATGGTTTTTGTCGGACGAAGAAACGTCCTTTTATTATAATCGCCAAACTCACCCGCTAACTCGGCATGATATTTTTTCAGCACCTTGCACGCGAGTAACGAATCGTTGTGAGTAAATCCCCCGCTCTCATCAATTGCCTTTTGAAGAGGTAACAAGACTGCCTTAATTATCTTTTGTCGAGAGGTCGTTGATTTTTGTTTGTTGCGCGTTTCAAAGTTGGCACGGTCTTGCGCTTTTAGAATCTCAGTGTCAGCATCAATCAATTCATAATTCGCCAAAACAGTCATTGCGCCGTCAAGATAGTTTTCAATATCAACCGTGACAATATCAGCCCCCGTACCAGTCATTTCGCCAACTTTATATCTGTCAACGCTATCCGATTCTTCTTGCGTAGGATTGTTGGAATTTTCAATACGATTGTATTCAGTAGCGTCAATAATAGCCGCCTCCTCAATTGCAATAACCTCTAATTCGTCAACTTCATCACCTAAGCCATTTGTTGTTTCACCTTCCATCTTTTCCACGGCTTTCTCATAAAAAATTAGCTTGACTGTAAAATGTAGCATTTCAAATTA
>CAZLGN010000253.1:0-2929 GCA_964558865.1 uncultured Methylomagnum sp. | reverse complement strand
CTTACATTGTGCGAGGCAAAGGAAATGCTGAAAGTTTTCATTCTTGCGCTCACGGGGCGGGTCGAAAAATGAGCCGTACCGCTGCTGAAAAAGAATTCACAACGGCGGATTTAATCGCACAAACCGAAGGTGTGATTTGTCGAAAAGATAAAGGTGTGTTGGATGAAATTCCGTCAGCGTACAAAGATATTGATGTCGTGATGGCAAATCAAAGTGATTTGGTGGAAGTGGTGCATACATTGAAGCAAATTTTGTGTGTTAAAGGATGAGCTGCGCCCCCTAATTTTTGCCAATAAAAAATCTGCCAAACCGTTAACGTCGAGCAGATTTTTAAGGTTTTAAAATCAGCGCAGTTAATCGCGTAATTTCGCGCCTGTTTTTGCCGCTAACGCTTCTAAAAACGTATTCACAACCGTTTCAATTTCAGCATCTGTGAGCGTTTGTGTTTGATTTTGCAACACTAAACTGAGTGCCACACTTTTAAAACCATTGTTCACGCCTTTACCTCGATACACGTCAAAAATTACCGCCTCTTGTAAAAGTATTTCATTGCACGCTTCAATTGCGCTAATGATTTCTCCAACATTGATTTCTTCTTTGACAAGCAACGCTAAGTCACGACGCACTGATGGGAATTTCGATAACGATTTGAAACTTGCACGTTGTTTTTGTAACAAGAAATCTTGCGCTAACTCAAACAAAAAGACAGGAGTTTCAAAACCGAGTTGTTGTTCTAACAAGGGATGCAACATTCCTAACCAGCCAACGACTTCGCCTGTTTCAGTCAAAATTTTCGCGCTTTGCCCTGGATGCAACGTTTCATTTGAATCAGCGACGAATTGCACGTTGCAGCCCGTTAATTCAAACATCGCTTCAACATCGGCTTTCACGTCATAAAAATCAACTGCGCGTTCTTTTTCTCCCCATTGTTCAGCGGCAACATTCCCTAACGCTAAACCTGCGAGCATTTTTTCTTGCAAGGTTTCATCGTCTTTTTGCACAAAACGCAAACCTGATTCAAATAAACGCACGCGAGTTTGTTGACGATTGGTGTTATGCAAAGCTGCCGTTAATAAACCGCCCCACAACGTGGTTCGCATGACTGCTAATTCAGCAGAAATTGGATTTTGCAATTTCACAAATTTTGCACTGGGCGCAATCGCTGTTTGCATCGCTTCATCGACAAAACTGTAAGTAATCGCTTCTTGATAACCCAAATCGACGAGCAAATCTTTCACACGCTCTAAATCCAAAACGTTTTCGGTTGCTTGATTCAACGCGGAACGCACCAAAATTTGATTATTCGGCAAATTGTTGTAGCCGTAAATACGGGCAATTTCTTCAATCAAATCCGCTTCGATTGCAATATCAAAACGGAAGCTGGGCGGTGTTACTTTCCAGCCTTCAGCTTGCGCCACAACTTGCATTCCTAACCGTTGCAAAATGTCTGTGACGGTTTCATTTTCAAACATCACACCCAAAATTTTATTGAGTTTTTCTTGACGTAAGTTAATCGGGTCGCGCTTTGGCAATTCAGACGTTGTTGTAATTTCCGTAATTTCACCTGCTTGTCCGCCGCAGATTTCTAAAATCAATTGCGTGGCGCGTTCAATGGCGCGGTTTTGCAATTCAAAATCTACGCCACGTTCAAAACGGTGTGACGAATCGGTATGCAAACCAAATTGACGCGCTTTTCCCGCGATTGAAAGTGGCGTGAAAAACGCACATTCTAAAAAGACGCTGGTGGTTTCTTCGTGAACGGCTGAATAACTACCGCCCATTACGCCAGCAAATGCTAACGCACTTTTATCATCAGAAATCACTAAACTTTTTTCGTCAAACATCACCGTTTGACCATTCAATAATTCTAACGTTTCGCCATTAACCGCATAGCGAACGGTGATGCCGCCGCTTAATTTTTCAGCATCGAAAACGTGCAACGGTTGACCGAGTTCGAGCAACACATAATTTGTCACATCAACCAATGGACTTAATGAACGCAAACCGCTACGGCGCAAACGTTCTTGCATCCAAAGCGGTGTTTGCGCTTTGTTATTTACGCCAGAAATGACACGACCTAAATAACGTGGGCATGCTGCCGTGGCTTCAACGGTTACAGCGACTTTTTCAGTTGTTGTGACTGCAACAGATTCAATCGCGGGAATGTTTAATTGAATTTGATTTAACACCGCGACTTCACGCGCCACGCCTTCAACACTCAAACAATCGGCACGATTTGGGGTTAAATCAACTTCGATGCTGTTGTCGTTGAGTTGCAAATATTCACGAATATCTGTTCCAATTGGTGCATCGGCAGGCAATTCCATTAAGCCTTCCGCTTCAGCAACTAAGCCTAATTCTTTTGCCGAGCAAAGCATCCCGAAAGATTCAACGCCGCGCAATTTTGATTTTTTGATTTTGAAATCACCTGGCAACACTGCGCCAATGACCGAAGCAGGAATTTTCAAACCTGCACGCACGTTTGCCGCACCGCATACAATTTGCAACGGTTCAGCTTCCCCAACATTGACTTTGCAAACGCGTAATTTGTCTGCGTCAGGATGTTGTTCTGTTTCCAAAACTTCACCAACCACTACGCCGCTAAATTGCGCCGCCACAGGTTCAACCGCATCAACTTCCAAACCTGCCATCGTGATTTGAGCAACGAGTTCTTCCGTGCTGATTTCTGGATTAACGTAAGTTCTTAACCAAGTTTCACTAATTTTCATAAACGTCCCTGCCTTAGTTAAATTGTTGTAAAAATTTCAAATCGTTTTCGAAAAATAAGCGCAAATCGTTAATGCCGTAGCGCAACATGGCTAAACGTTCCACGCCCATACCAAAGGCAAAACCGCTGTATTTTTCGCTGTCGATTTTGACGGCTTTGAAAACTTCAGGGTGAATCATGCCGCAGCCCATCACTTCAAGC
>CAZLGN010000252.1:0-2944 GCA_964558865.1 uncultured Methylomagnum sp. | reverse complement strand
GCCCCATCCGAAGACAGGGCTAATTATGATTGTGATGCTAGTGCGTTGTCATTGGCAAACTTAACAAAATCAGTCGTTAAATCTGCATTTATTTCTGATAATCGTTCAAATACATTACCTTTGATATACGGAACGGTGGTTTCATAACGAGTCGTCACGATGTCAATCACACTGTCAGAAACGTCAATGCCATCGCGTTGCAATTTTTTTAGCACACGCAATTCAGGTGATTTGGGCAATTCGTCCCAAGCGGGTTTTTGATGCAATTGTGTTTCAATTTCACAGCCCACCAATGACTTTCCAATATCTGACATTTCAACAAAAACACTGTCTTCGTTTTCTATAAACCCTACCAATTCACCCTCAATCATGCCAGCCATAATGTCTGCAAAGACAGTGTAAGTCGGTACAAATAATTTAATTGTCAGCACATCACTAAAGTTTCCGCCATCGCTGTAAGCATATGATTCAATTATGTTAATAGCATCAAGTAACAATTCTTGATT
The DNA here is from genome assembly GCA_964558865.1 of uncultured Methylomagnum sp. Taxonomy (GTDB): domain Bacteria; phylum Pseudomonadota; class Gammaproteobacteria; order Methylococcales; family Methylomonadaceae; genus UBA10906. Next base: position 2,438 of record CAZLGN010000252.1, on the reverse strand, counting down.
GAGGCTGAGATTTATTGCTTTGGTGTCTGATTTCGGATTGAACAGGGTGGCAATGATTTCATGTAAATTTTCAAGTGATGTAACTGAAATAAATGCCGATTGGCACATAGATAACGTTGCTTTTGTTACAAATTTTAACTCATTAACCGCTCTAAGATGCTTTTCAACTGATTGCCCCGTCAAAATTTCAAATTGTTTTACCAATAAATGAGATGCGAATTTCGTTAGTAAATCTTTTTCTCTGGTGTTTTTTTTGAATTTAGTTGATTGCACATACTTTTGAAAATGACTCAATTGATCGAATCCTATCTTATTTCCATCACATTTGCTGATTTCTTCTTTCATCCACCTGGAAACAGCACTGCTGCTAAAATCAAAGAAAGTTTCGACCGTAACGTTTCTGTCCATTACATCTTCAATTTCAAGTCCTTCGCTGTGAGCAAACTGCTTAATCGCATCAATAATCGCACGGTCATTTTTCGTCATCGTTATTTCACCAAATTTTTCATAAATTAGAATTTTTCAGTTTAACAAAAATAATAACTACTTGAAATTAAAAAGATTGTTGTTTGATGTGAGCAATCAAAGTGAAAATAAAATTCCCATCGTGGGAGGAATTCTTACGACCAGAATTCTTTTTTGCATAATTTATCTAACTTCATCGCTGAATGGCGGGGAGGGAAATTTTCCGTTGCCAGTAGTATCGGCAACTTTTATAAAAAATCAAATAGCCTGAAAAGGCAAGGCGTAAATATGAAACTTTTATTGACGGATGCTGAACGCATTACTGGAGACCGCATCAATTTGATGAATCTTCAGAGTTTTACGAGTTATTGCGACCATTGCGGAAGCAGAAACATTACAACGTATAGTCATGACGATTTAGATGCAATGGCTTGAGGCACATTTACAGAATTCGCGCCATTATTCGCAATCCTAACATAATTATTTAAGGAAATTATTCAATGATTACAGAAATTTTAACACCAGTACAAGATTCGTTTCAGCCGCTAGTTAGTTCGGAGGCGTTATCACAACTAATGAAGTTGTCGCATGATTATACTGAAATCGTTAGTGGTACACGCATTATTGGCAACCATACTTGTAACGTTACATTGCAAATTTTGAACGATAAGGAGTTTTCGATTCATCGTGACTTTGCGAACAATTACAGACTCACTTTTATCGCAGCAGACGACATTACCAAGCCTTTTGACGAGGCGATATGTATTAGCGGTTTTGTGTTCAAAAAAGGCGGGTTTGAACACACCGACACCGATTTTTTAACCGATGACGAGTTAACAATTATTTTGTCATCTCATCAACAACGTTTAAACGTGCAACGAATGTTAGCAATTTATGGAACTTTGTCTGCAACTTTTGTGATGCCCGAAGGCATTTTTAAATTCACCGCCGATATGAGCGGCAATTTTTGCGAATTACAACATCAACACAATTTTGGAGCTTAATCATGTTTAATTCAACTACTGCTATTGCTACTGTGGAGATTACCAGTGCCAACGCTTATTGCTACATCAACGGGCTTAACGATACAACAAAAGTAGGCTATTTGGTTTTCGACGCGACAGCCACGTTTGAGCCTAACACAACAAGACCCGAAGCCATCGTCGCCAATCGCGTTGATTTTTCGCCACACAAACCTGAAGACGACACGGCTTATGATTGCTTTGTGATTGTGACCGCTGAAGATGTAACGCTTGCAGACAATGGTAAGTTTTCTATTGTCCTTGAATTACCGAACGGCGTTTTCACAATGACTGGGGTTTCAGAGCATTTTCCTTTGAATTTGGTTGAGTATTACAAGTTTTTAGGACATGACCAGCCTAACTCTGGCGATATTAGCGAACCCGAAGAATTGTTGCCATCGCCCGATCACGAGTATTGGAATAAAGAAGATGTGCCTGTTATTAACCACTGCGCCAATTTAGATGCTGATTAAATTGTAAATTTCACACGCGCTTTGTGGTTTTCTGACTGCAAAGCGCATCTATCTAAGGAGTTTTTATGGAAAATGAGTTAATACAATCCTCTTCCGCTGCTTTTACACTTTTTTCAGCCAAAAATAAAAAACCCGTCAGTAAAAGATTGTCGCAGTTGCCAGACTTAACGCTTAATAAACAGTCACTTGCCTACAATTTGGCTCGTGCTACTGCCGAAACATTTACCGCCACGCCAACTCAATTTGCAGCAGGGTTACAAGGACTGGAAAAGGCGCAAGCCTTGTGCTACGGCGTGATGAAGCACAATAGAGAAGCTGCACACGTCGTGACTAAAAGAGATACTCAGAACGGCTTTTGTTTTCCTGACGACATCAATCGTAGTGGACAAGATTTTGAGTATGCGCCATTACCAGGCGTTTTGATGTGTGATGGTGACGACCCCAATTATCCGCTCGAAATGCTACAGCAGATTTTGAC
>CAZLGN010000251.1:0-2996 GCA_964558865.1 uncultured Methylomagnum sp. | reverse complement strand
AGGCGCAGTCGCTTTGTTGAAACCTGTTGGCAAAATTCGGTTATCTTTCAAATAAGTCATGCCACGCAACAAGGTATAAGTCACTTCATTCAAGTTATTACCCATAATCGCTTCATAAACTTGAACTTGATCAGGCGAGGTAATCAAATCGTAATGCGGCTCAAATGTCGCACGGTTTATATCCGCATCAACGCCAACGATACTGCCGTTTGCATTCACTTTACCTGATTCAAATACAATCGCATTTGCCGCATCTTTCACCGTAATGTGCAACACCACGCGACGTGATGGATACGCACTTGGTAATTTATGACCTGTCGCGCTGTTTATTTTCAACGTAATGTTCAAATTATTATCAGCTGCCAAACTTTGACTGACGCTGCTAATCGTTGCTGAACTGTTCAACATCGTTTGTGTTTTATCAATCGTTTCATTGAAATCGACTGTTGCTGCAACAACGCCCAATTGCGTTTTATTGTTGTTGAAAATATCGAGCATCAATTTATTCGCACCAACAAAATCATGTTTACCGAAATTATTGCGTGTGCCGAGCATCATTGGCATAGTTGAAATTTTCACACTTTCAAAATGCGGCATATGGCAATCTTGGCAGGTTCTCAATGTAGCCGTTTTTGCATGGTCGCTATTTTCCCATTCGCTGTAAGGCATTTGTTCTGGGAATTCACTTTCAGGCGTTGTGCTTAACAAGTTTCCAGAATGGTCAACAAAAGGCGTTTTCAAGTTATGGCAAGTGCCGCACAATTTTGATGATTCCATGTGCGTGCTACCTGTTGGCGTATAACCTGTTTGCATAATCATTGGATTCGCAAACGGATCCATATATTGCCCATAAATCTTTTTATCGTTGCCAATTTCATATTTGCCTGTGAAACTGCTCAATGTGCCTAAATTCGGCGCATTTTGAATTTGATGGCAAAGCGTACAACCTATGCCGCTCATCGCTTCATCATGACGCGGGTGACTTGCATTCAAAAAACCACCGTCTGCTGCGAGAATGGATTTCGGTTCGCTGTAACTTTTCGCTTCAAAATTCGCCATCGGCGCATGGCAGCGCGTACATTTATCGCTGATTACGTCTGTCAAATGTGGCGCACGATTGATTTCACTTCGCACTTTTGCTTTCCAAAGCGGGTCGCGTGCTGAGTTTGCCATCATCGTGGCTGACCAATCTTTTTGAATTGCAACGTCTTTGCCTGTAATTGTATCGGTCAAACCGTTATGGCAATTTGAACAAACTTGTGCGCCCATAAAATGTTCAGAGGTGAACGATTGGCTACCTGTTGATTGCGCGGGTAATAAGAAACCGCTTGTTGCCGCAACTGTTGTCGCGCTGAATATATCTGAAATACCACCAACCGTTAATGTTGCATTTGTGGTTGTGCCATTTGTGCCTGCTGTTGTGACTTTTATCGCAACCGTGTTTCCGTTATTGACAGTTCCAGTCGCTGTAACAAATGCGCCGCCGTTAATGGAATATGAACCGCCGCTAACACTGATTGCAGACGCGGCGTTGATACCGCCGATGTTAATCGTGTTAGAGGTTACAGCCGTGTTTAACGCTAAATTTGTTTGGTCAGTAAAGCTAAACGCATTCGGTGTGGTATCGGTGCTTCCGCCAGTCGCTAATGTTGTGACGCTAAACGTATCTTTTACGCCACCAATCGTTAAAACAGCATCTTTTTTAGTGCTGTTTGTTGTCGCAGATGTAACACGCACTTTAACGGTTGCACCATTTGAAAGTGTTGTGCTACTGGTTCGATATGAGCCATTATTGATGGAAAATGAACCGCCTGTAATGCTAATTGATGTTTTAGCATCAATACCGCTAATTGTAATTGTGTTGGACACAATCACGGTATTTAAAGCAACATTTGTTTGATCAGTAAATGTGAACTGATTTGGTGTTGTGTCTGCGTAAACGTTTAAGCTAAAGCAACTTAAACACAGCCACAAAAAGTAGAAAAGTAAATGTTTATGTCTTGGCATAAATACTCCGTTTTTTATAATTATTAAAATTTACACTAAGTGTGCAACGGAGAAGGCGCAAACCTTATGCCAAAAATAAAATCATATAAATTACAATTAGTTATTGATAAAAATAAAAGTTATATAAACAAAAATGCGCCATATCCACTATTTTATTAAGGTATATAACGCATTTTTAAATGGAAATTTTTACTGACTTTTTGCTTTCGCACGACGTGTTAAACGTTCACGTTTTTTAACTGCCCATTCCGTCATTTTCGGTTTTGTGCCATGGAACGGATTAACGGGCGATTTGAATACAATCCGAATTGGCGTGCCGCTCAGTTGCATTGCGGTTCGATAATAATTGATTAAATAGCGTTTATACGATTCAGGCAATTCATCAGTTTGTGCGCCATGAATCACCACAATCGGCGGATTTCTGCCACCTTGATGCGCGTATTTGAGTTTGATGCGTCGTCCGTTCACAATCGGCGGTTGATGGGCGAGAGTGGCTTCTTTGAGCATTCGCGTTAAATTAGGTGTAGACATATCAAGCATTGCCGCTTCATACAAACTTTGCACGCGGTCAAACATTTTACCGACACCGCTACCATGTAATGCTGAAATAGGGTGTTTTTCGGCAAATTCAACAAAGGTTAATTTCACTTCCAGCAAACGACTAATGGTGTTTTTTTGGTCAGCTGAAATGCCATCCCATTTGTTCAAACCGATAATTAACGCGCGTCCCGCTTCTAAAACTAATCCTAATAAATGCGCGTCTTGGTCGGTAATGCCTTCGCGTGCATCAATCATGTAAATGACGACATTGGCTTTTTCGACCGCTTGCAGGGCTTTTAATACGCTGAATTTTTCAACCGCTTCGCCAATTTTGGAACGACGGCGCATTCCAGCAGTGTCGATAAGTGTGAATTTTCTGCCGTCACGTTCAAACGGAATGTAAATGCTGTCGCGTGTTGTTCCCGCTTCATCGAAAACAACAACTCGTT
>CAZLGN010000250.1:0-3003 GCA_964558865.1 uncultured Methylomagnum sp. | reverse complement strand
ACTGATAAAAATTAACCAATCGGCGGACGTTAAATAATGTTCGATTTCATCCGTTTTTAAAATGAGCGGGATAATTTCAAGTGTCGGCAAACGAATCGAAATACCATTATTTGCGCGAATTAAATCACACAAGTTTTCGGCTTGATGCGCGGGGCGGGTGACTAGAATTCGGGTTTGTTTTAAATCAGCCATCAATTAACGCTTTCAAAATTTCAGCTGCGCCTTGTTTAAGCAAATCGTCAGCGATACATTCACCAATTTCAATTGCAGACACGCTACGTTTTTCAGCACGATAAATCACGCTTCCGTCGGGATTTCCCACTAATGCACGCATGAAAATTTCGCCATTTTCTAATTCTGCAAAACCCGCAATTGGCACTTGGCAACCACCGTTTAATTTCGCATTCATGGCACGTTCAGCGGTAACGCAAAGCGCAGTTTCTTCATGGTGCAAGGCTTTCAACATTTCGTTAATTTCAACATCATCAACACGGCATTCGATGCCAATTGCACCTTGTCCACACGCAGGCAAACTAATTTCTGTTGGCAAACTTTGGCGAATTCTGTCGCCCATTCCTAAGCGTTTCAAACCTGCCGAAGCTAAAATAATCGCGTCATATTCACCCGCATCGAGTTTAGCTAAACGGGTATTTACATTGCCGCGTAACGATAAAATTTCAGCATTCGGAAAACGCGCTTTGATTTGACATTGACGACGCAAACTCGATGTTCCAATTCGGGCATTTTCGGGTAAATCATCAAGGCTTTGAAAATGATTCGACACAAACGCATCGGTCGGGTCTTCGCGTTGCAAAATTGCCGCAAGATGCAAACCATCGGGAAAATCAATTGGTACGTCTTTCATTGAATGAACGGCAATATCGGCGTTTCCTTCGAGCATTCCTTGTTCAAGTTCTTTGACAAACAAACCTTTACCACCAATTTTGGCAAGTGGCGCGTCGAGAATTTTATCGCCGCGCGTCACCATTTTAACGAGTTCGGTTTTGATAGTTGGAAAGGCTTGCTGCAAAAGCGCGGCAACGTGTTCGGCTTGCCAAAGGGCTAACGGACTTTGACGGGTAGCGATTCGAATAATTTTAGTCACGGATAATTGAAAAATTTGAAGTTGATAATGCGTTAAGTTTAGCGTAAATCGGTAATTTCGTCGAAATAAGCCACACAAATTACAACCTGTTAAAATCAGCGATATTTATCAAATAACGACATCTTTAGGAATCTTCATGAACAAACTATCTTCTATTTTTATTGCTACAACGTTGTTTTCTTCGTCTGTTTTTGCCGAAAAAATCCCGCTACGAATTGGCGTGCAAACCTCAGGCACACTAGATTGGGAACTTTCTGTTTTACCTGAATCCCCTGATTTTCAAATTCAAATTCAATCGGTAGCGACTTCTGAAGCAGCAAAAATTGCATTGCAATCTGGCGCGGTCGATATGATTGTTTCGGATTTTTTGTGGGTGTCGCAAACACGAAATATGGGCGCAGATTTCACTTTTTACCCTTATTCCAGCACCTCGGGCGCGTTAGTTATTCCCGCAAACAGTTCGATTCATGAAATTAAAGATTTAGCCGGCAAACGTTTGGGGATTGCTGGCGGTGAATTAGATAAAAATTGGTTGTTATTGCAAGCTGCGGGGAAAAAACAAAATGTCGATTTAAATAAAGCCACTGAAAAAGCATTTGGTGCGCCACCGTTAATCAATGAACAACTTAAAAATCAACGGGTTGATGCTGTTTTGACATATTGGCACTTTGCCGTGCAATTAGAAGCGCAAGGTTATCGGCAATTGCTTGACGGAAAAGCCTTACAACAAACATTAGGTATTTCGGAAGACATTCCAACGCTCGGTTACGTTTTTAAACAATCGTGGGCAGATAATCACAAAGCAGCATTGAATGTCTTTTTTGCTGCAACATCCGAAGCAAAAAATCGATTGTGTGACGATGTTGCGCTATGGCAAAAAACGACGGTCAAAATGGAAACCGCGTCATTGCAATTACGGCAACGTTACTGCGATGGACGTGTTAAGGTTTGGACAAATGTAAATCAGCAAGCCGCCCAAAAACTTTATAGTGTTTTGTTTAGTTTGAATCCCAAAGTCGGTAATTCTGAAAATTTGGCGGTTGGCACATTTTGGCAGTTTGAATAGTTTTAAATAAGCAAAATTATGTCGATATAAACCCCGTCCATACAGAAAACATTAGTTTTTAATCAATCGTCGATTTGTTATGCAAATTTAGATAAGCAATGCTGCAGAAAGCAGTCCTTTCAGACGAGATTTTTAATACCAAAACGGAAATTTTCAAAACTACGATTCTCTGCGTAGACGCGGTTTAGTCAATATAGATGGTGAGAAAAATGATGAAATTTTGTTAAAAAATGCTAGAATTTTGACAACTACTTAACAACAACGAGGTTCAAAAAATGACAAATACTTTGGCTTTACCCACAAATTTATCTGTTGGAACATTTGACGCTTACTTAAATGTTGTTCGTCAAATGCCGCAATTATCGATTGAGCAAGAACGCGAATTGGCTTTGCGTTTTCAAAACGAAGGCGATTTAGAAGCTGCTCGCCAGTTGGTTATGACCAATTTGCGTTTCGTGGTTCATGTCGCACGAGGTTATAGCGGTTACGGTTTATCAATGCCTGACATTATTCAAGAAGGCAACGTCGGTTTAATGAAAGCGGTTAAGCGTTTCGATCCCAATATGGGCGTGCGTTTGGTTTCGTTTGCAGTGCATTGGATTAAAGCTGAAATTCACGAATATGTGATTAAAAATTGGGGCATCGTTAAAATTGCCACCACGAAAGCGCAGCGTAAATTATTTTTCAATTTACGCAAAATGAAAAAGAATTTGAATTGGCTTACACACGCCGATGCTCAGGCAATTGCCGCAGATTTGAATGTCGATGTGAGCGATGTTTATGAAATGGAAAAACGCTTGAGTAGCCATGATATGTCGTTTGATATGTCGAA
>CAZLGN010000249.1:0-3014 GCA_964558865.1 uncultured Methylomagnum sp. | reverse complement strand
GAATCGCGCTGGCAACGACTTCTTTACCCGTTCCCGATTCGCCGCGAATTAAAACAGTCGTGTGCCATTTCGCAACTTGGCGAATAATATCGAACACTTTTAACATTGGTTCAGAATGCCCGATGATGTTTTCAAACTTGTAATTTTTAACCAGCGTTTGTTTTAAATAATCGCGTTCATTCTCCAAATCATGCTGTTTTCGCTCCATCATTTGTAGCATATTCACGCTATGCGCGATTAAATTCGCCACCATTTCCATGAAACGAGCGCGTTCACCTAAAAAATGTGCGGTGCTAGGTTGCGCGGCGAGAACCCCTACAATTTCGCCTTGTTCTGCCAATAACGGCGAACCAATAAATGGCAAATCGGGATTATAAACGCCGAGCCGACTTAAAAAACGTGGTTCGTCAGCAATTCGTTCCACCACAATCGTACTGCCTGCATCGAGAATCGCGCCAACCAGACCTTCTCCGATTTGATAACGCACGCTACGATCGATGCCTTCGCCGTAGACTTCACAAATACTCATCCCCTGATCGTCACGCAAAGTAATCATGCCAAAATGCAAACTTGAGCGTTTATGCAAAATTTCTAAAATGCCTTTAAGTTTGTCCCGAAGATTGTGTGTACTATTCAGCAGTTGACTGACTAAATACAGCGTATCAAGTTCTGATTCGACTAATAACAAGCGTTCATTCATAGTTTTCACCCTGTATTTTTTGTATAAATTGGAAAACGTAAGTTGAAACAACAGCCATTTATGTAATCGGAGTCGATTTCAATCATGCCGTCATGTTGATTGACAATTTCTCTCGCCATGACCAGTCCCATTCCTGCCTGAAAACCACCTGCTGTTTGCGTGGTAAAAAACGGTTCAAACACTTTACTACGCTGATTTGCAGGAATTCCTGCCCCCGTGTCGGCAATACTTACGCAAACCCAATCGTTATCAACGGACGTGCTAATTTTAATGACGCGCTCTTTACTGCTCATGCGATTCATGGCATCGACAGCGTTATCAATAAGCTGTTTAAACAGCATTCGCAACTTGTTATCCGAGCCCAAAATTGACGGCAAAATTGAATTCGGCAACCAATCAATGATGATGCCATTGGCTAAAAATTTATTGCTAAAAAGTCGAATGACTTGATGTAAAAGTTGATTCAAATTAACAGGCATTACAGCGGATTCAGGAATTTCTGGGACGCAACGTTGCAAGGTATTTAACGCTTCTTCGCCCATTTGCTGGACTTGCGTGAGCAGCATTTTTAACGGCACATTTTGGTTATCGTTGCGTTGCGTCATAATTTGCACCGCTGCATTAACTTGATTAAGCGGCAAGCGCATTTGGTGCATCGCGCCAAGTAATGTTTCACGAATACTGCGAATGTGTTCTTCTTCCGCCATTATGTTTTGCAAAGTTTGCAGTTGTAATTTTTCTTGTTGCTGGCGTTGAAAGGTCACGTCACAAATACTGAGCAATAAATAATCTTGCGATTGTTTGAAAAAGAAATTGTCTGCACAAGTGTTGTCTTCGCTAAACCAATTTCCTGAACACGAAAACCAGCGTGTGCCGCGTTGTCCGACACCTTCAACCCGCATTTCGTGGTTACTAAAACCGCGTGTGTGCAAAGTGGAATTTTTCCACAAATCGCCAAACTCTTGTTGCAACGCACGAAGAAAAAACAACTCGGGTTCATTGTGGCTAAGTTCAGAAATTAACGTTTGATACATTCGATTATCGAGAATAATCCGATAAGTGTTATCTAAAACCACCATCGCCACAGGCGAAGCGTTAATGACGGATTCAATCAGTTTTTTTTGATTATTTAGTTGTTGCTCGGCTTGATGCGCGTGCGTAACGTCGCGGTGCATCCCAATGTAATGACTGATTTCGCCTTGTTTATCGAGCATCGGTGAAATAGTGACTTCGGCAAGATAACGCTCGCCGTCTTTGGTTCGATTTACTAAATTCCCATGCCAAATCTTTTTGTTTGAAATGGTTTGCCACAGTTCGTGATAAATCTCTTTCGGGGTAGATTTGTAAGATAATTTCGCCTCATTCTCACCTAAAATTTCAGCTTCAGAATAGCCCGTTACATTCTCAAACGCCTCGTTAACGTAAAGGATATTTGCCTTTTTATCGGTAATTGAAATCGCAATCGGTGATTGTTCAACAGCTTTCGTAAAAATTTCGACAGCAATTTCATTTTCTAAGTATTCGGGGCTGGTTTTAGACATGATTCAATACTCGCATTGCGGCTAGGTTTATTTAAAGGTAATGCAAGTAAAACGCCAATTGATTTATAACGTAGGAGCAAGTTCTAACCCCGCCCTTGATTACACAATTTTTACGTCGATTTAACATTATTGTGCATTGGTAGACGAGATTCTGCATTCAGGGGTAGTTTTAGAAACGGCTTTTAAGAAATAAATCAATTATTCAAAAATAAAAATTTTGTCGGGTTTCCTACAATTGTCTTAACTCACACAGAAAAACTTTGCCCCCATTTCACCACAAATCCCCTAAATCAGCGGCTTTCACGCCGCCGATTTCAGAGCATTGGTAATTGCTGCCAAACAACGCCTGCCCAGTTAAATCTGCCTCGCGACATTTTTACAAAATACCTACTAATTTAGTTGGTATTTTGTAAAAAGTAAGCGTATATTCAGTTCAACGGATTTGTTTTGCTTATTTTGGATGAAGCAACGGATGGTCTGCCTCAATGATAGCTAGAAAATATCTAATTCGGAGCTTGTTAAACCTGAGCCTGTTTTTTGTTTTCCAAGACGTTTATGCAGAACAGAATGATGTCGCAACTATTGAACAAGTAGAATATGTAGTAACCGATTCGGGTTTTAACGGATACACAGGCATTAGCTCGACGGCAATCAAGCAAGAAGGCGATGCAAATTACGCTGAAATAAGTAACCTCGGTAATAACAAAGTTGATGTTGGGCAATATGGAACACTACAAGAATCAAGAGCTTTTGTAATTGGCGATGGAAACTTG
>CAZLGN010000248.1:0-3017 GCA_964558865.1 uncultured Methylomagnum sp. | reverse complement strand
GTTGCGTCACGTTTATGGTTTGGTGCAACAAAAAGGCTACCGTTTAGGCAATGCTGACATTACGATTATCGCGCAAGCTCCCAAAATGTCCCCATACACCGCCGAAATGTGCGCCAATATCGCGGCAGATTTAAATGTCAGCGTTGATTGCATCAACGTCAAAGCCACCACTACTGAAAAATTAGGTTTTGAAGGACGCAAAGAAGGCATTGCTGTTCAAGCAATTGCGTTACTTTTGAAATAACAACAAAGCGTGACCATTCAAAAAATTCAAGAAAAAGGCATTATTCACTGGTTTGCATTGCATTCTGTTGCGGCAAATTTGCTGATGTTTGTGTGTTTAGTTGGTGGGTTATTTTTTATGACCCGAATTCCACAAGAAGTTTTCCCCGATTTTTCACTCGACAAAATTACCATCACCACCGTTTATGCAGGCGCAAGTCCTGCTGAAATTGAAAGCGGTGTTTTGCTTGCCATTGAAGATTCCATTAGCGGTTTAACAGGCATTGACGAAGTAACTGCCACTGCCAAAGAAGGCAAAGCCGTTGTCACGATTGACATTGTCGATGGTCAAAATATCCAGCAACTTTCCGAAGATGTGCAACGCGCCATCAATCGAATAACCACGTTTCCAATCGACGCTGAAAAACCACAAGTTGCGATTTTAGAAACCAAACGTCGCGTCGTTTCAATGGCGTTATACGGCGATGCGTCTGCGAAAGTGCTGCACGAATTAGCCGAACAGTTCCGCGATGATTTAATTCAAGACCCGCACGTCACGCGCGTTGAATTAGAAGGTGTGCGACCTCTTGAAATTAGCATAAGCGTTTCCCAAGAAAATTTGCGTCGTTACCGTTTATCACTCGGTGAAATTGCCCAGCGTTTGCGTGATGCCAGTGTTGATTTGCCCAGCGGCAGTGTCAAAACCGAAAGCGGTGAAATTTTAATCCGCATGAAAGAGCGCAAATTGTTAGGACAAGAATTCGCCAAAATTCCTATTATTAACAGCGCAAACGGCTCACACGTTTTGCTTGGTGACATTGCACAAATCGACGACAGTTATCAAGACACCAATTATTCAACCAGTTACAACGATAAACCTGCTGTAATGTTACAAGTTTATCGTGTTGGCAAAGAAACGCCTGTTGAAGTGTCTGATGCGGTCAAAGCACACATTGAAAGTGCTGATTTACCTAAAGGGATTGCGGCTGAAATTCGCTACGATGCGTCTGTTGATTATCAATCGAGAATGGATTTCTTAATGAATGACAGCCTCGAAGGCTTAATTTTAGTCATTATCGCGTTGGGGATTTTTTTGGAATTACGCCTCGCGTTGTGGGTGATGATTGGTATTCCGATTGCGTTTTTTGGTTCATTTTTGATTTTGCCGTATTTAGGCGCGTCGCTAAATATGGTGTCGATGTTTGCCTTTATGATTGCGCTAGGCATTGTGGTTGATGACGCGATTGTGATTGGTGAAAACGCTTACCACTATCGACAACAAGGCATGAAGCCAATGGCGGCGGTGATTCGTGGCACACAAGAAATGGTCGTACCTGTTACATTTAGTATTTTGATTAACATTGCGACATTTTCGCCGTTGCTGTTTATTCCTGGTGAAATCGGCAAAATTTTTTATGTCATTCCATTGGTGATTATCAGCGTTTTTATTATGTCGCTGGTCGAAAGTTTGTTGATTTTGCCAAATCATTTAGGACATCTCGCTGAAGATTATCAACCGCGTGGTTTATGGGCGTGGATTTTTCATCATCAACAACGTTTTAGTCGTGCGTTTATGCACTGGGTTCGACATTCGTTTGGACGTTTTTTAGATAACAGTTTGAAGCACCGTTATTTGACCATTTTAGTCGCACTATTACTGATTATTATTGTGTTTTCGTATGTCATTAGCGGTCGAATGGGTATGACGTTATTTCCTAAAACTGAAGCCGATTTTTCTAATGTTGTCGTCACGTTGCCATTTGGAACACCTGTTGAAAAAACAGAAAAAGTGGTCAAACAACTTTCGGATTCGGCGCGGCGAGTGATTGAAAAAACACCTAATGGAAATCTGTTATTAAAAGGCGTTTTTGCTGAAGTTGCCAAAAAAGGCAGTCATACCGCCGAAGTACGAATTTACTTAGCACCGCCTGAAATTCGTAAAAACATTATGAGTACCGATGAATTTACCAACAAATGGCGTGACGAAACGGGCGAATTGATTGGCGTGGAATCGCTGATTTTTGAATCTGATTCAGGTGGCGCTGGTTCAGGCGCGGCGATGACAATTGAAGTCAATCATCGTGATTTAACGGTTTTGCAAGCCGCAAGTCATGAACTCGCTGAAACCTTGCGCGGTTATTCAATCGTCAAAGACATCGACGAAGGTTTTAGTGGCGGCAAACAACAACTCGATTTCACAATTTTGCCCGAAGGAAAAAGTTTAGGTTTAACCGCGCAAAATGTCGCGCGACAATTGCGAAATGCGTTTTATGGTGCAGAAGTATTGCGAGAACAACGTGGGCGAAATGAATTAAAAATTATGGTCCGTTTGCCTGAATCAGAACGTGAATTCGCTCAAGATATTGAAAATTTATTGATTTGGACACCGACAGGCAAAGAGATTCCATTGCGTGACGTGGTAAAAGTTGAACGCTCAAACGCGGATACTGAAATCAATCGCCGAAATGGACGGCGTAACATTCAAGTCAAAGCCGATGTTATTCCGCGTAGCAAAGCGGGCGATATTACGAACGATTTGAAGCTGACTGAAATTCCCCGTTTGCAGGAAAAATACGCGGGGTTAGAAATCAGTTTTGAAGGTCGGCAAGCCGATATGGTTGAAAGCATGAACAGTCTTAAAACCAATTTTATTTTTGCAATGTTTGTTGTGTATTTGCTGCTTTCTATTCCGTTTAAAAGTTACACTTTGCCCTTTATTGTGATGGTCAGTATTCCGTTTAGCGTGATTGGCGCGGTGATTGGTCACGCGATTATGGGCTACGATTTAAGCGTGT
>CAZLGN010000247.1:0-3041 GCA_964558865.1 uncultured Methylomagnum sp. | reverse complement strand
AGATAAATCTGTTCGCCTAAAGGCGAAGGTTTTAACCCTTAATATGGAAATAAAACGAATAATGCAGTTCATTTTCCAAAATTTGCCGAATAATTTGAAAGGTTTTACCGTTATCGTGATTAACCAAACCGCGTACATTTTCTAAAAAAAAGGCTTTGGGTCGTTTTTCGTCAATGATTTCGGCAATGGTAAAAAATAAATTACCGCGCTCAGAATTGTGATTATCCTCAAATCCTCTTTTGAATCCTGCTTGACTAAATGGCTGACAAGGAAAACCCGCACACAGCACATCAAAATCGGGAATATCACTGGGCATGATATTCCTAATGTCTTTATTAAAAAGCGGATTTTCAAATAATGGAGGCGCGATTTTTTGATGATTGAATTGATAGGTTTTTCTCGCATCTTCATCTATTTCGCTGGCAAAAACACACTCGCCCCCTAATCGGTGCATCGCAAGATGAAAACCGCCAATTCCTGCAAACAAGTCGATAAACGTAAATTTTGTATTCATTTTTCCTCTGTAATAAGCGTCAATTGCCGCTTGATTGTTCCATGAAAAAACGCTTTATTCCAAACAAAACGACATCCACCAACATAATTTTCCAATTTTTGATAAATTTAGTGCGAATGAAGTCGCACTGTCGTTTTACTTTTATTTAGACACAACTTTGTCATAATGGTGAAATAGACTTAATTTTTTGTAAATCACTCTAAAAACCTAACTATGAACCACGTTTCAGAAGAAATAAATCTCCAAAATCCAGAACTTTACATTAACCGCGAGCTGAGTTTATTGGAGTTCAACAAGCGCGTTTTAGCGCAAGCTAAAGACGAAACGGTGCCACTTCTCGAACGCCTGAATTATTTGTGTATTTCGTGTTCGAATTTAGATGAATTTTTTGAAGTTCGGGTTGCTAGCGTTCTTGAAATGGTAACGATAGATCCCGATACACGCGGTATTGATGGATTAAAACCTAAAGAACAATTGGAACAAATTTCCACTCATGCGCGACTTTTAGTGAATGATCAATACGAAACACTGAACGATATTTTATTGCCCGAACTGAAAAAAGAAAATATCCATTTTGTACGCCGTCATGAATGGACGGATATGCAACGAAAGTGGTTAGAAATTTATTTTAATGAAGAAATTTTGCCTGTTTTAACGCCAGTCGGTTTGGATTCGGCACACCCTTTTCCGCGCATTTTAAACAAAAGTTTGAATTTCATTATTTCGCTGACGGGAAAAGATGCTTTTGGTCGCAATAGTGGACGTGCGGTATTACAAGCCCCCCGCTCATTGCCGCGTATTATCAAATTACCGAGCGCAGAAACGCATAGCGGTGATAATGATTTTGTCTTTTTGTCGTCGATTATTCATGCTTTCATTGATCAACTTTTTCACGGCATGAATGTGAAAGGCTGTTATCAATTTCGTGTGACTCGAAACAGTGATTTTTTTGTTGATGACGACGCGATTGATGATTTATTGCTGGCAGTCGCAGGCGAATTAGCGATGCGAAATTATGGCGATGAAGTGCGTTTAGAAATCGATGCAAAATGCCCAGATGAAACCGTCGTATTCTTGTTAGCACGTTTTGGTATGACGCGCGAACGATTATTTTTAGTTGATGGTCCAGTCAATTTAAGTCGTGTGCAGGAAATTAACGCCCTAATTTTGAATCGCCCAGAATTAAAATTTGTACCATTTAAACCTGTGATTCCTGCTAACTTAATGCGCCAAAAAGACATTTTTGCCGCAATTCGCCGCAATGATATTTTGCTACACCAACCGTTTGAATCCTTTTGTCCCGTGATTGATTTTGTCCGTCAAGCATCGGTTGATCCCGACGTATTGGCAATTAAACAAACGCTGTATCGTACAGGTTCAGATTCGCCGATTGTCAATGCGTTGGTGAAAGCCGCGCGAAATGGCAAAGTTGTAACGGTCGTGATTGAATTGAGAGCGCGTTTTGATGAAAAAGCCAATATCGATTTGGCATCAAAACTTCAAGAAGCCGCCGTTCATGTGGTTTATGGCGTAGTCGGTTATAAAACGCACGCCAAAATGTGTTTGGTGTTACGTCGCGAAGGCAAAGAATTACGCAGTTACGTTCATTTAGGCACTGGAAATTACCATCCGAAAACAGCGTTTTTTTATACCGATTACGGTTTATTTTCGTGTGCTAAAGAATTAGGCGAAGACGTGCGTCGAGTATTTACGCAATTGACGAGTTTAGGCAAAGTGACGAAATTGAATAAATTATTGCAATCGCCTTTTACTTTGCACAGCGGTTTAATGGAAAAAATTGAGCGTGAAATTCGTCACGCAAAAAATGGCAAACCCGCAAGAATTGTTATTCAAGTCAACGCGGTCGTTGAACCGCAAGCCATTCAAGCCCTATATCGCGCATCGCAAGCAGGTGTGAAAGTGCAAATGATTGTGCGCGGAATGTGTTGTTTGCGTCCTAATATCCCAGGTGTATCAGAAAATATCGAAGTGCGTTCAATTGTGGGGCGATTTTTAGAGCATTCTCGAATTTATGCGTTTGAAAATGACGGCACACAGGAGGTTTATGCGTCGAGTGCAGATTTGATGAATCGCAATATGTTTAAACGAGTGGAAATCTGTTTTCCGATTGAACACAAAAAATTGTCACAGCGTATTTGGCGAAATTTGGAATTATATTTAAGTGATAATTCACAAGCGTGGCTTTTGCAATCCGATGGAAGTTATAACCGTGTGGCGCGTGCTGAAGATGAGCCGATGATTCAAGCACAGGGCTTATTATTGTTGGAGACACAATCAAACTGATTTTAGTAGAGTTGGTGCGAATAATTTGCACCAACTTTTTACACCGCCAAATCATTCACGCTTAAAATTGCCAACAAAATCGACACAATAATTCCAGCAATCATAATACCCAGCGTGATAATCAACGCAGGTTCAAGCAACGCCAACATTCGTGCAATCGACACGCGCAATTGTTTGTCGTAAATCGTCGCCACTCGTAAAGGCATTTCTTCTAAGTGCCCCG
>CAZLGN010000246.1:0-3047 GCA_964558865.1 uncultured Methylomagnum sp. | reverse complement strand
AATTGTAAAGTAACGAGTATTGCCAACGTCCAATCGCTGACCAATTATCGTAAATTGGATAATGGAACGACACGTCACTTTGTGAAATTCCTGTTGAAATAGCTTGTGCTACATCAGGTACGGTATTTTTACGATAGCGATAACCTAAATTCAAAATTTCGTTTGGCTGATTTGTTAAATGCAAAATCGCTTTGCCGCGACTAATATCCGATTCGTGTGGATTCCATTGCAAGCCAGAATCAATCGAAACATGATCGTTAATTCGTGTACTTAACTCACCGATGATATTTGAAAAACGGCTGGTTTCAACGGGCGAATCTCCAATTTTATTTCCTGTTGCAGGATCGATGATTGGCATCGTGACGGTTCTATCTTGAAAATAAACGATATTTCCCAAACTGAATTTTGCCTGTTCTTTGCCCGTTTGTTCATCGATTAAACGCGACGTAACTGCCGCTGTCATTTGATTCGCATCTTGCATTCGGTCGATGCCGCTAAAGCGATTTTCACGAAACAAGGTGTTAAACCACATATCGTAAACGGCTGTATCAAAAACTTGAATGTCATTTTGGTTCGTACGTGGAATGTACAAATAAAACAAACGTGGTTCTATCGTATTTAAAAATCCTTTTCCGCCTAAATTCAAATTACGCTCAAATGTCATGCCGCTATCGGTTGAAAAAATTGGCAAAGTACGATCAATTTGTCTGGAATCACCAGCTGTTAGCGGATTACTCAAAAAATAATTCGTGTATTGCAATGAAACTTTCGGCGTAACGTAAGCACTTCCAGATTGCAGCGGCAAACTCACAGACGGTTTGATATTGCTACGTTGTCCATTCAACAAACTGGTATGTTGAAAATAAATAAACTCGTTTTCCATCGCCACATTTACTGGCACAGGCAATTGGTCAAAACCGTGTTTCAAATTTACATTAACTTGCGGCAATTTTCGATACGGCAATTTATCGCCAGTTAAGTATTTATCAATCGATTGATAATTTTCAACGCGCCCAACTGCGCTAATTTCGTCGCCGTAATAACCGAAATCTGCCTGACTTTTTAAATAACTGAAATTGGGCATACTCAACGCGCTGCCCAATTCTGCGAAATAGTTTTTATCTGAAACGAAATTCAAATCAACGTTGGCTTGAATTTTATCGGTGAATTTCGTGGTGTCTTTGAATGATGCAAAATAGCGCGGTTTATCCTGACGCAAATAGTCGTTCGGCAAAATTTCAGCATTGAGTTGTCCGTAAGAATTTTCAGTCAAATAACGTGATTCACCCGCCAATAAAATACCGCGTTTGGTTAAATAACGCGGTCTAAATGTCGCGTCGTAATTTTCAGCGATGTTGAAATAATACGGTGTACTGATGTTGAAACCGCTACGTTGTGTTGAACCAAATGATGGGGCAAGAAATCCTGAAGTTCTGCGGCTGTCGGTAGGAAATGAAAGATACGGCGAATAAAAAACAGGCGTGCCTTTAAATTCCAACCACGCATTTTTGGCTGAACCGCGTCCGTCTTCTTTATCGATTTTTAATTCGCCAGCGTGAACCACCCAATCTTGATTTCCCGTCGGGCAACTAGTGTAAGCAACATCTTGATAATGTGAAACAGTTTTACTGTCTCGATAAGCAGCACCCGCATAACCACGCAACGGCACACTTGGTGCGATGAAAAGTACGTCGCGCAATTTAGCTTGATCGCTGGCTAAATCAAATGATGCCGCGTCGGTGTGTACCGCCATATCATCGTCGCTGTAATACACATCGCCTTGCGCGTCTAATTTTCCCGTAACGCTATCGTAATTCGCGGCATTAGAAGACATTTGTTGATCGGCGCGGTCAATTCGAACATTGCCAAAATAACTGCTGATTTCGTTTTCAAAAATTTCTGAATAATTCGATTTCACGTTAATTGGCGCGTGAATTCGGTCGCCTTTGTTTGAACGTATTTGAGTTTTTTTTGGCGCATTAGGATTGCTGCAATGTTCCCAAGGGTCGATTTTTAATTGTGATTTCAAAACATTGAACGTTTGTTCTTGGGTTGCATCGAAAGCCGCAGGCAAAATACTCAAACCGTGTGATGATTCGACTTTTTGAGTAACAGGCATCGGGCGAACGAATTCTTTTTCGGCAGTTACTTTTTCAACGGGTGACGAAACAATCGGTTCTGGATTTATGATTTCAACAACGGGCGCGACGTTTTCAATTTCAACAACCGCAGGAGGTTCAACGGAAATTGGTGTTTCAGAAATTGGCACAGGTGACGATTCAGGCGATTTTGAATCACCGTCACAAACCCATTCTTTTCCGTCTTTACTTTGTTCACAATTCCACGCGGCAGAATTCGCTACAGACTCGCTGGCATAAGGTAAAGCGGATAAAAAAAGTAAGAATAAACGACGTTGCATAAGAGTGATTTTATTTGTGATTTATGGATGCAAAATTGCTTTTGAGCCGCATTTTAACCTACTTTTGCTGGCATTTTAATTATTGATGCTTTTTTCAAACGAAGAAACCAATGAGCGGCGGCGTTCAAAAA
The DNA here is from genome assembly GCA_964558865.1 of uncultured Methylomagnum sp. Lineage (GTDB taxonomy): Bacteria > Pseudomonadota > Gammaproteobacteria > Methylococcales > Methylomonadaceae > UBA10906. The sequence continues at coordinate 497 of CAZLGN010000246.1, read as the reverse complement.
ATAGCGTTATTAACAAAAATAAAAGCATTAACGCGCTCGATAAGCCGCCAATTTGCCAATTTAATAACGGTTGTAGCTCGACATTTGAAAAATACAAACTCACGCCTAAAATCAAATAACCCAAAACGCTTTTGACATCGTAATCGACACGGTAAAATTTTTGTCCTAAAAAATACGACAACATTGCCATTGCTGCGTAACAAATCAATGTTGCATACGCGCTGCCCGTGTAACCAAATTTTGGAATCCAGTAAAAATTTAACGCCACTGTCAAACCCGCGCCAAATAAGGAAACGCCTGCACCCATCAATGTTTTATCGCTGAGTTTGTACCAAATCGATAAATTGACATAAAGCCCTAAAAACAAATTCGCCAATAATAAAATTGGCACAACGTGCAAACCTGCGCGGAATTCTGCGCCGATAAAGTATTTGAAAAAATCTAAATACAGCGTCACCAGTAAAAAAATAAATACGCAAAAAATACTGAAATAATGC
>CAZLGN010000245.1:0-3053 GCA_964558865.1 uncultured Methylomagnum sp. | reverse complement strand
ACCCTAAGCGTGCAATCAATGTGCGATAACGCTCGCCATCTTTACCCTTCAAATAATCCAACAATTTGCGACGTTGATTAACCATGCGTAATAAACCGCGACGTGAATGGTTATCTTTTTTGTGAGCGGCAAAATGCGGGGCTAAATGTTGAATGTGAGCCGTCAATAACGCGACTTGAACTTCTGGTGAACCTGTGTCGGTTTCAGATTGACGATAGGCTTCAACGACGGCTTTTTTTTGTTCTGCTGTAAATGGCATTGCGGGTAAATCCCTAAAATTAAAGGTAAAAAATAAAAAAGTTTCCACGTTAGGGTGTAGAAACTTGGAAAAGTTTAATCGTTCAAATTGAACAATCTAACAATACTTAGTTTAGCATTCAATCCGATTTCACCCAAACCTAAAAACAGATTTTCTGCATATAAACGCACGTTTTGTTTGGTTTCATTTGTTGCAAAATCAATCGCTTGACCGTAAGAAATGGCTTTTGCTTGTTCGGGTGATAAATTAATGGCTTGCAAATTTTCGAGTGGTTTATCAACGCTCATCAAACTCGCGTGCAATTCTTGCGAATTCATTGCGCTGAGTTGTTCGAGCGTTTTTGCTTCGTGTAAAAAGAATTGCCCCGCTTGAGTTCGCCGTAATGCCGTCACCGTTCCGCCGCAACCTAAATCATGACCAATATCTTCAGCAAGGGAACGAATGTAAGTGCCTTTTGAACAAGCGACATCAAGCGTCAATGTTTCAGGCGTGAATTCAAGCAACAAAATTTCGTAAATCGTGATATTTCGAGGTTCACGTTCAATCGTAATGCCGTCACGCGCTAATTCGTACAATTTCTTACCATTATGTTTTAACGCCGAATACATTGGAGGGACTTGGGCTTGTGCGCCTGTGAATTTTTTTAAACAACTTTGAATTTGTTCAAGTGACAACGGCGGCACAGGTTTGGTTTCGATAATTTGACCTTCCGCATCGCCTGTGTCAGTCATGATGCCGAGTTTAACGGTAACTTGATAACGTTTGTCATCATCAAGCATCAAAGCCGAAACTTTAGTCGCCTCACCAAAACACAGTGGTAAAAGTCCTGTTGCAAGTGGGTCTAAACTGCCCGTATGTCCTGCTTTGTTTGCGTTGAATAAACGTCGAACTTCCTGCAATGCTTTGTTTGATGAAACGCATAAACGTTTATCGAGCAAAATAATCCCGTGAACATTTAATCCTGATTTGCGCTTACTCATTTTTTTCTCCAAAACGTAACACTTCGCCACCTTCATTCATCCACTCACTCAGCACAAAACGCTGTGCTTTTTTGCCGTTTAATTCAAATTCATGTAACGCGGGACGATGCGTGTGTCCGTGAATTAAACGAGTGCAATTATATTTTTTCATTTCATTTTCGACCGTCGTTTGATTCACATCCATAACGTAATCGGACTTTTTTTGTTTATGAAAATTTTGTTTATGAAAAAAACTCCGAATTCGATACCACCGCGCAGCAAGTAATCGTAACCACAACGGTTTTGATAATACATTTTGTTGCCATTCTTGTGAGCGTGATTTTTTCCGAAACATTTGATACAGCAAATCATCGCTGCACAACAAATCGCCATGCGTTAATAATGTTCGCTCACCTTCCAAATCAATAACCGCGTAATCATCAAGCAAAATTACGCCCGTTTCACGCACAAAACGTTCGCCAATTAAAAAATCGCGATTACCGCGTTGTAAATAAACTTCAACGCCAGAATCAGTGAGTTGTTTTAGTTCACGGCGAATTTGTGCATTCGGCGCGGTAAAATCATCGTCCCCCACCCAGGCATCAAATAAATCGCCTAAAATATAAACAGCTTTGGCAGCGCGGGCTTTTGTTTGCAGGAAATACACAAAGTGGCGCGTGATTTTGGGTTTATCGAAAGATAAATGTAAATCGGATATAAAGTAAATCACAACGTATTTAATCCTAAAAATAGCGGAACAAACCGAGGTTTGTATGTTGAAAAGTAGGTTACATATTAGAGCGTAAATCTTGGTTTGTACTGTGTTTGAGTTCATAATCTACCAAGGAAGCGCATTTATTTACAGCTTAAACAGGGGGGAATTCATTTATGCCGTTCAAAAAAACAGCGGGAATTCGTTCATACACATTTTTATAACTAATAGTTTAAACATGACAGAAAAACCTTATTTAGATAATCAATTCATTGTCGCGATGCCGACATTAGCGGACGATAATTTTTTTCACGCGGCAATTTATCTTTGCCAGCACAATGCTGAAGGCGCGTTGGGCATTGTGATAAATCGTGAATCAAAAATGAAACTTAAAGAAATTTTCATGCAAATGGATATTCCGATTGAGTCGATATCTGCGGCAAATGCGCCTGTTTATTTTGGTGGCCCTGTTCAACAAGAACGCGGTTTTGTTTTACATACAACGGGCGGAAAGTGGGCAATTACATTGCCTATTTCTGACACCATGTCACTCACTACGTCGCGCGATATTATTGAGGCGATTGCCAAAGGCGAAGGGCCAGAACGGTATTTTGTTGCACTCGGTTACGCGGGTTGGGGAAAAGGGCAATTAGAACAAGAAATACTCGCAAATTCTTGGCTCAACACGCCATTCGGTGAACCTATTTTATTTGATACCCCGATTGATTTACGTTGGAAAATGGCAGCAAGTCAAATCGGTATCGACATCAACCAACTTACTTTTGGCGCGGGTCATGCGTGATCCGTTGGCGCGGCAATCGACCGATACGTTTTTAGGGTTTGATTTCGGCACAAAAAAAATCGGCATTGCGGTTGGACAATTAACAACACTCACCTCAAATTCATTGCAAACGCTTCGGTCGTCGAATCAAACACCGAATTGGCAAGCGATTGAGCAACTGGTTAAAGAATGGCAACCTGCTGGTTTTGTTGTGGGAATTTCGCGCCAACTCGACGGTACCGATAATACCGTTACGCCAAAAATGTTGAAGTTTTGCCGCCAATTAAATGGGCGTTTTAATCTGCCTGTTCATCAACAAGACGAAACGCTTTCGACGTTTGA
>CAZLGN010000244.1:1685-3056 GCA_964558865.1 uncultured Methylomagnum sp. | reverse complement strand
AATTTGAAATGCTACATTTTACAGTCAAGCTAATTTTTTATGAGAAAGCCGTGACAGGTGAATCAGCGCAAGACCGTTCGGGCGTAGTGTGGCATACGCAAGGCTCAGGCAAATCCTTAACGATGGTGTTTTTAGTTAGAAAATTGCGCTCACAAGATGATTTAAAAGATTACAAAGTGATTATGGTCAATGACCGCGCCGACCTTGAAAAACAACTGTCAGCAACCGCGACATTAACGGGCGAAAAAGTACACCTTGTAGCAGCGCGTAATCAGTTACGTCCAATGTTGGCAACAGATTCAGCCGATTTAACGATGGTCATGGTGCATAAATGTTTGGGTGAAAATATCCACCAGTCCAAGACGTTAATGAAAATCTATGAGGAAAACGGCGAAGTACCAGAATTCAAAGTATTTGAGCAGGTGAATCCGTCTGACAGAATCCTTTTGTTAATTGATGAAGCACATCGAACGCAGGGCGGTGAAATGGGTGACAACTTGTTTGCCGCATTCCCACAAGCGACCAAAATGGCTTTTACAGGTACGCCATTATTAACACATCGACACAAGCGAAAAACGCATGAGCGATTTGGTTCATTTGTAGATGAATACAAAATTAAGCAATCGGTACGCGATAAAGCAACGCTCGATATTATCTACATTGGACGAACCAGCCAAGACCAAATCACGGACAGCGATGGCTTTAAAGCAGCGTTTGAAGATGCGTTTAAAAAACAAAGCCAAGCCGAACGTTTAGAAATCCAAAAACGTTACGGTACGATGCAAGCGTATCTTGAAAACATGGATAGATTACGCAAAATTGCCGAAGACATTGTTGAGCATTACACGACTGAAATTTTGGTGAATGGTTTTAAAGCGCAAGTTGTCGCCAGTTCAATTCGGGCTGCTGCTCGTTATGAAAATCTGATTAAGGAAGCCTTAGCGACAAAAATAGCGACTGAATTAGCGAAACCTGATTTAGAACGTGATGACGATTGGGTTAAACAAATGCAGTTTTTGGAAGTCTGCACGGTTGTCACTATGCAGGATAATAACGAAGAAGGTTTTATCAGCGTGGCGCGTAAAAAAGCCAAAGACCTCAAAGCCGTCGATAGTTTCAAAATGGATTTTGATTTTGATAAACCGTTGTCTGGTGTCGGTATTTTATGCGTGTGCGACCGCTTATTGACAGGTTTTGACGCGCCAATTGAGCAAGCGATGTACTTGGATAAAAACTTACGGGAACATGACTTGTTACAAACTATTGCACGGGTAAATCGAACCAAAGGCAAAACCAAAAAACACGGCATTGTGGTGGATTATTTTGGTGTGGCGAATCATTTACAAGAAGCCTTGGCGATTTATGGTGACG
>CAZLGN010000244.1:0-1675 GCA_964558865.1 uncultured Methylomagnum sp. | reverse complement strand
AAGAATTTTTAGAATACTTCCGCGATATAAACAAAGAAATTCCTGTACTTGAAGCACGTTATCAGCGTTTGCTACAGTTGTTTTCTGACCACGGCATTAAAGAAATTGAGGCGTTCGTTAATCAACGTCTTTCTGATAAAAAACAAGAATTTGATGTGGCTGAACGCTGTGTAGAATTAGCCGAAGGCATACCGTTTCGAGCGCAATTTGATACTTATACACAAGCCTTTTTTGATAGTTTGGATTTGCTCTTTAATGTTGATCAAGCTAAAGCGTTTTATATTCCCGCTAAACGTTTCGGTTATTTGATGATGCGGATTAGAAACCGTTTCAGTGATGAGACGCTAGATTTAAAATTTGCGGGTGCGAAGGTTAGAAAGTTAATTGATGTTTATCTGCAATCACAAGGCATTGATAGCAAAATACCGCCTATTTCATTGCTTTCTGGTGGTTTCCCGAAACAAATAGAAAAACTCGTCAGCTCTAAATCTAAAGCCTCCGAAATGGCACACGCAACACGACGGCACATTAAAGTTAATTTGGATAAAGACCCAGGATTGTACACGCAGTTTAATGAACGATTAAAAACGATTGTTGAGAAATTCAAAAATCACTGGGATTTGCTGGTTGATGAATTAAATAAATTGCGTGATGACATGGCAAAGGTACCAGAACCAGAAGACGATGGATTAACAACGGTTCAACAACCTTTTTATGGTTTGATAATTTTAAATGCGTTTGCCGAACAAACTATTGATGAGAAAACCAAAGCACAATTAAAAAGTCTGACTATTGAGATAGTGGCAACGCTACAGGAGAAAATGGTTATTAACTTATTTTGGAATAAACCTGCCGAAGTAAGAAAACTAAGGGCTGCATTAGATGATTTGTTGCATTTTTCTGGCATCATCGAATGTGTCAGTCAGCATGAAAAATTGAGTCATGAAATTATGATACTGGCTAAAACACGGCATTTTGATTTAACGGGCAAAACTGAAAGCTAATGTTTCTAAACGTCGCGCTAACTGTCAAAAAGAGCAACCGAAAAACGCTGAGTATTTACATCGAGCGTGACGGCAGTGTGTCCGTACTTGCGCCTAATTCAACGGCTGATAGTGAGATAACCCAAATTTTAAAAAATAAGGAGTATCAAATTTATAAGCACTTGGCAGAATGGCAAACCCTTAACATTGCGAAAGTTGAGCGCGAAGTCGTGAATGGACAGTCCTATCTGTATTTAGGACGCAATTATCGGCTTGAATTGGTAGATGAGCAACACCAGCCATTATTGCTTAAAAATGGTTACTTTCTGCTAAGAAAGCACGATAAATCAAAGGCAAATAGTTTGTTTATTGATTTTTACAAAGACAAAGGTCTGCCTAAAATTGTCGAACGAGTGCAGCGATTTAAAACGAAAATGGGAGTGGAAGTTGGACAGGTTCGTGTCATGGAATTACAAAATCGCTGGGCATCTTGTTCTGATAAAGGAAACTTAAATTTTCACTGGAAATGTTTCATGGCATCGTTAGATGTATTGGATTATCTCGTGGTTCATGAGTTAGCGCATTTAATCCACAAAAATCACAGTTCAGCATTTTGGAATGAAGTCGATAAGGTTTTACCCACCCGATTACCCACAATTTCAAAAATGAGAGAAAATAACCCATTTGAGAAT
>CAZLGN010000243.1:0-3070 GCA_964558865.1 uncultured Methylomagnum sp. | reverse complement strand
ATTGCTCAACACTGAACTAATCGCCGAAATCACACCAGGTTTGTCGTCGTGGCGCGTGATGAGTAACGTACCTTCAGGCACAATTTCAATATCCATATCGTTAATTGAAACCAAACGCGGCAAACGTCCGCCCAATAAAACGCCCGATAAGGTAATCGTTTTGTCCGCGTTATGACCTGTCAATCGAATGAGCGACACATAATCTTGCGTTTCTTGTGAAACCGATTCGACTAACGCCAAACCTTGACGTTTTGCGATATTTTCAGCGTTTACACGATTCACAGGCGTTTCAAATTGGCTGCTCAAAACGCCAACTAATGCCGCAACTGAAACAGGACGCGGTGAAACTTCTGCCGCTTTACCGAATAAGGCGACTTCCAATTTCGTCAATGGCTGCAAACTCAAACCCGCTAACACTTTGCCTAATTGCGTGGCGAGATTCATGTAATCGTTCGATTTTTTCAATTCTTCAGCAGAGACGCGCGGTAAATTTAACGCATTAACGGCTTCGCCCGTGCGTAAAAATGTGACCGCTTGCTCTGCAATTTCAACGCTGACCGCCAATTGTGCTTCATTCGTTGATGCGCCTAAATGCGGCGTGAAAACGATATTTTCTAATTCAAACAACGGCGAATTTTTTGGCGGTTCATTTTCATAAACGTCCAACGCTGCGCCAGCGATTTGTTTCGTTTTTAACGCTTCATAAAGTGCCGCTTCATCAATCAATCCGCCGCGAGCGCAGTTAATCAACATCGCGGTTGATTTCATTTTTTTGAGTTGCGCGGCGTTAATGATATTTTTCGTTTTTTCAATTAACGGGCAATGCAATGTCACATAATCCGAGCGCGAAATTAACTCGTCTAGCGTCACAGATTCCACGCCTAAATCGGCATAAATTTCGGGTGCAACAAACGGGTCGAAAGCGATAACGTGCATTTTCAAACCCGCCGCACGTTGTGAAACCAAACGCCCAATCGTGCCAAAACCCACGATTCCCAACGTTTTACGCGCGATTTCAGACCCTGTTAATTTTGAGCGTTCCCATTTTCCTTCGCGTACTGATTTGTCTGCGGTTGGCAAATGACGGCTTAACGACATCATGTGAGCAATCGCCAATTCTGCGGTCGTTGTCGCATTGGCATCTGGCGTATTCATGACGATTACGCCCATTTCGGTTGCGGCTGGAATATCCACGTTATCGACACCAATTCCTGCGCGTCCGATAAGTTTCAATTTTTTTGCAGCTTGCAACACTTTCGGCGTGACAACGGTATCGCTGCGAATTAAAAGCGCGTCGAAATCGCCGATTTTTGCACACAATTCGTCCTCGCTTAATCCGACTTCAAAATGAATTTCGATGTCTGCTTGCTCTTTTAAATAATTTACGCCGTCGTTGGCGAGTTTGTCGGAGATAAAAATTTTTTTCATGAGATTTGATGTTCCAAGTTAAAAGAAAATTACGGTTTGTGATAACCCGAAGAAACGGGTTTTTGAACAGGTTTTATAATCGGTTTTACAACAGGTTTTGCAATCGGCTTGGCTGCTTTTTTAATTGCCGCTTTTGTTTTTGTCGAAATTACGGATTTTTTGATGACAGCGACTTTGGATTTTAGTGCAAGTTTTGGCATCGGTATGACCGCTTTTTTAACAATCGGTGCAACGGCTTTAATCGGTGGCGCAACGTTAGGAATTTCTGCAATTTCAGAATCGGACGTTGCGACAATATCACTCACCGCAATTTCTTCTGCTGATCGCTCATAAACGGCTGTTGGATTTCCCGTTTGCTTATCTAAGGCTTCTTTCAATGCCGTTTGATCAAATTCGGGCAATCGGTTGTTATTGGCTTTTTGAATTAACGTCAACGCGCTTGCTAAACGTTGATCTACCGTCGTTTCTTCGCCTTCTAAATCAGGATGCGATTCGACGTAAAGCACGTTATCTAGCCAACCAACTTTTATCGGTTGTTTGACAATATAAACCACCGTGCCTTCGTTAACCATGTGATAAAGCGCGTCAATATCTTCGGGATACATTCGCACGCAACCGTGGGTAATTTGCATTCCAATCCCAAAAATTTTGTCGATGTCTGTGCCATGAATTCGGTAATCCCCAGGCAAATTCAAGTACAGCGCGTAAGCTCCGAGCGGATTGTGAATGCCCGCTGGCACAACTTCAGGTAACGGATCGCCGTTTGCGGCGTGTTCACGGCGAATCGATTCAGGCGGATGCCACGTTGGATCTTTGACTTTCTTTTGAATTGTCGTTTTTCCAAGTGGCGTATTCCAATCTTGTCGTCCCACACCGTGAGCGAATGAATAAATTTTGCCATTTGTCGAATAATAGTACATTCGATATTCGGCGATATTCAGCGTAATACCAACGTGGGGCGAATCAGGCAAGATGCGTTTGTTTGGTAGGGTAATAACTTGATCTTTTTTGATAAGCCAACGATCTAATTCCTGATTCAAACGAATAATTTCCATCTGCCCCAACGAAAACCGTCGCGCCACATCAAGCAAGGTTTCATTTTGATCAGCACGAGTCACCGCAATTTCATTTGGATATTCAGCAATCACGCTGTCATGTGCTTTTGCAGGCAGATTATAAACGGTTGAAAAACTGGGCTGAGATAACGATGTTAAAACAGAAAAGACAAGCTGAACGCGGATTTTCATTAAAATAACAACTCGATAAGCAATAAAAAATTAAAAAACTGCGGGTATTTTAGCAATAAACCGCGTCCATTCAGAAACGAATAGTTTTGTGAGATGATAGAAAGCCGAAAATTAGCCATCACGAAAAATGTTAAAAGTCTGTTACGAAAAGTGGAATCAAACTCCTGAAAGTTTGAGAGTGCTGTCATTGAATAGCGATCACTCAAGAACCCGCGAACGGTTCTTGGCGTTGTTTGAAATAGCGACAGGAAAAAATGCGACGCAAATCAGTAAAGAAACCAATCGTAATCACCAAACCGTGATGGGCTGGGTTCACAAATACAATGCACACGGGCATGAGAGCCTGATTTATAAACGAACAGGTGGAAACCTGCCCCTTTTTTTCTCCAAAATAA
>CAZLGN010000242.1:0-3087 GCA_964558865.1 uncultured Methylomagnum sp. | reverse complement strand
GTGGCAACCAGTGAACAATTGCCAACGCATCACCGTTGACCAATGCACCCGCTAACGCTTGTTGCGTTAAACCTAAAAGCGTTTGTGATTGCGCGGCATCAACTTCAGTGGTGTCCGCCCATGTTGCGAATTGGTCTTCAACGCCGTTTGACCATTCGCTAGCCCACTCACGGTCTTTGCCGAGTAAGCGGTATTTGGGTTGGGCGGATAGGCGTAATTGATGCCCGATAATGTTGTCGAGTAAGGTTTGACGCGCTCCGCTGGCGACAGGATGATTCCGTACTAAGTCACGCGAACGGGGTGTTAATGCGGCAAGTTCATCTAATAAATCCGCGTCGCTCGAACCCGCTGAAGGAATCCAATTTGATAAGCGCGTATCGGTAACACTCGCGCCTTGATGTGCCGTTGCGAAACCGTAGCCACTCATAAAATCACGCTCACGGGTTTATGCCCTTGACCATTTTCACGCGCAACTTTCGCTTCCCAAATACTCATTTCTTTTCTGAGCATAGGCAAGTCGTGGGTTGTGATTTCACGACCGTTGAATTTAACGGTTTTACCGCTTAACGCGCCGCGATAAGCTGTTGTGATTTCTTCTAAAATAGATTCGGCATTTGTCATAATGGTTGCCATTATTTAGAATGCCGCGTTTCATAAATACGGGAAAATGAAACGATTTTTTTAGCGGACACAAAAAAGCCGCTGATTAAAGCGGCTTGATTGTTATGACCAGTAATTGCGTTTTACTTTTGTTTTACCGTAGCGGCGAATGGGTACGCGGTAATCACCTTGTCGAAGTTCCAAATCACAAAACCACTGCCACAATTTACAATTGTAACGCTTTCATAATTAAAACTCTGGCAACTGAATTGGAAAAATTATTTTTTCAAAAGTTAAAACGCTGGTTTCAGCATCTCTTTTTACAACAGGCGGGAATCTTTTTATATCCTTGCCTTTCAAAAAATGATCAATGCAGATTTGCACGAAAATAAAATATATCTTGCTTGTGACATACCCACTATTCCCCATAATTACAGCGCTTTTTTGAATGTAAGAAGATAAGTCGGTTGTTCTAATCGCCTCAGCACAAAATAATGCGGCGTTAGATTCGCTTTTTATTCCTGACCTAGCACCAGCAGAAATTACTTTGCAAAAATCAGCAAGGGCGGATTTGTTTTCTGTGCCATAAAAAGCGCAGACAATCGCGGCTTTAATGCCAGAATTTGAAATACCTGCTTTGCCGTGTGTTACATTCTTCAAAACAAAATCAAATCCTTGTACGTTATGCCACATTACTTCATTGATGTTGTGATCTGTTGAAAGGCGCGTGTTATTTGATGACGAAATAGTCAGCAAACTGTTTGCAATCGCTGTCACGTTTTTTGTAATAACGAAAGGAAATTGATATTTTGGATTCATGTTTATTGAATCCGCCGTTGAACGTTTTAAATTCTTGTCAATGTTTGCGAATCCTTCCCGCGTTCCGTTAATCATCACGTTTTGAGCAACTGCTTTTCCAGATTTTGAAATAGCGATTAAGCGATGATGCCCGTCACATAAAACAAGGTTTTTATCAAAACCAATCGCATTATTGGTGACAAAAAGTGCGTTTCTCTCAATACTTAAACTGTGAAGCATTACAGATCGTGGATTTGTAATTCTGTTTCCTTCGCTGCGTTTGAGAAATAAAGCCGCCATTTCAGGTGTTATGCTGATTTTGATTGTTTGCTCAGAACTGTCTTGTTTTTTAAAGCCTAATTTTCCGAAAAACAAATCACTCGTTTCTTGATCAATTTTTAAAGTTTTCATGTTCATACCTCCAATTACGCTTCTAAACGTGCGATCACTTCTTGTTTTTTCACTACGATATAACCCAACGCTTTCAAATCACGCGCTAAGGTTTCAGGACTGCCGAATAAATAATTTTCAGGCATTTCAAACATCGACGTTACGCCATTATGGCGAATCACCACCACGCGGTTATTGTCATTTGGCAAGGCAAGCATCAAGGTTGGCATATCAACCAGCATTCCTTGTTTTGGTTCGGGTTTTGCCGATTTGAGCGCGTTGTATTCTTCTACGGTTATCATGACCGTTTTTGGCATTTCGACGGGTTTCAAACCTAAAAACAAAAGTGCTTCATTCAATTTACCTGCTGGCAAATTCATGTAACTGTCGATGCCGTAAGCCGCTTCAACAGACTTTTTGAGTTGTGCCGCTTCCATACCCGTGATGTTTGGGCGTGGTAAATCACGCAAGGCATTTGGGACGGTTTTTAACAGTTTGTCGATTTGCATATCACACCAAACCGCAAAACGAACATCTAACCAACGTGCAAAAGCAATCGCAAGTTTTGGGTGAATCCAAGAGCCACCACCATTTTCAACTGATCCAGTTTTTGTATTAAGTAATTGATTTTGTTTAATTACCATTTTTTCTGGTAATTCAATTTCAGGGAACAAAGCATGATGTAAGCACCAAATATATTCTTTTGTGCTTTCAAGGTTTAGCCAGTCGTTAGGACGTTTATTGTAATTTCTAGCAACGGCTGTCGCGTTAAACCAAGCATCTTTTGTGAAATCGACCGTGATTTGGTCATTGTATTGAAGTGTAATGATTGAAGTGTTCATTTTGAATCCTTATTAAATTCGTCTAATTTCGCCACCGAAGTGGCATGAATTGGAGGTTAGACACAGCTAATAAGAAACTGCTGTTGATATTGGATATTCTCAACAACTCCAATTCACACGGTAATTTTAACCTAAAAAGGCAAATTACAAAAACTGGGGGCATAAAAAAACCACTTGGCTTTCGTGTGTGGGAACGCTTATTAAAAACTGGTGTCTAAGCCAGTGCTTTCTTTTGAAAGCGCTAATAGATTAAACCTAAACGCGCTCAATTTGCAAATGTTTTTTTATATTTCAATTTCTTGATTGATGTGCGAAAGGATTATCACGTTTTCATCTGTGTCGGTGATGCCGTGAATCGTTGCCGCCGCATCGTCAGTGATGATAATCACATTCATGTCGTCGTCGTAATCGCTTAATAGTTCGCGCAAGGTTTTTACGTTCATAATAATTTTCTCTT
>CAZLGN010000241.1:0-3090 GCA_964558865.1 uncultured Methylomagnum sp. | reverse complement strand
TGGATATACGCTGACACCGACAAGCCTACTTTGAGAATTTCATCTTTTTCATCGTGAAAAACATCCAGATTTTCGGTGATAAATTCACTTAAACGACCACTTGAAATTTCTACGCCGATGTCACGCAATTGCTGTAGCAATAACGGTTGGGTAACGTGTTGATGATGGTATTGATACAAAATGTAGCTGATTAACTCTTTGCCATAATGACAGCCTGTAAAGCCTTTAGGCATTTCACCCGAAACATAATGACCATCGGGGCATTGGTACTGTGCAAGCCGATAACAGGTGTTGTGGGTTTTGAAAATAATATCTTGAATAACGACTTCGCGGAAACCTTTAAACTTGGCACCTACTGGAATGTTTTCAGGTTCAATGACAACAGTGTCATCTATTTTTAACGACTTTGTTTTGCTAGGTTTTTCAGGCTGGGGAGCGTTTTTATTAGAAGATTCCTTTTCAGTTTTATCTTCTTTATCCATTTTGGTGGGGGTAATTTGGGGTTTTAGTGTTTCGTTTTTTAATTTTAGAATTTCTTGTTCCAGCTCATCAATTCTCTTGCTTTGCCATGCCAACAGTTCCAGTAACACATCAATCAATGGCGTGCGTTCGTTTTCTGCTATTTTTGGCAATTCTGGCTTCGGCGTGTTCATGTTTGGATTTTAACTCAAAATACCTGTGGATAATGAGAAGTTACATTTGACGTAACTTCTCATTATCAGCAGGTAGCAGCCGCATTTTTTATAAAAACAGAAAGCGGTTGAATGCTTTGGTCATTGTGTAATCGAGCCTTGAGATAATGCCAAAAAGAAACACCATGTTTTCGGCAGGTCTTTTTCAAACTCGCAAACGTATCTCGACAACGTCGCCCTGATTCACTGCGGGTACTACCGCTAATCTTTCGCTTTTTCACATATTCTCGAATGTCACGCTCACTCAAGTTGTTGTGCAAGGGTAAATAAGGTTTATCTAACACCCGTAGCAACTCATGTTCATTTTTGCCCATCCGCTTTAACGCTTCATTCATCGTGGCGTAGCAGGTTTTAGTCTTACACAGCTTTTGGAACCGCTGACGAATGATATTGGCTTGTGAGGCAAGTGGATTCAATTTATAAGCCTTCAGGTCATTATAAATCCCCCAAATTAAATCTCTAATCTGCTCAACAGCTACCGCTTGCTCTGGATTCAAAGGAATAAGGCGATTGATGACACGTTCAGCGTGAATCCAGCAAAGCGCATGGTCAAAAACGTTAAATTGCCCAGCATCATCACTCATGATTCCTAAATCGGCAGAAATTCCTTGTGCGAATAAACCGCCTAATAAAGCCGCTTCTGTCACTGTTTTACGGTGATTGGGTTTGATGACTTTTAATTCATCAAGCCACGATTCCCAATGCGTTTTCGCGGTTAATGTATCCGCTGCCTTGAGCAAGCGTTCTTGGATGAGTTCGGGTAATTTTTGGCGTGTCATGTATTCAAATGCCCCCGCATTCAACACATAAGTCGCTCCGATACCCTTATTTAAAAGGCTCAGAAAATTTACGCGGCTTTTAGATTCAGTGCTGGAAAACCACGCAAAAAGTTCATTCCCAATAGCGGTGCAATAGCCTGTTTTTCCATCATGGCGGGCGCTCGTATCATCAGCATGAATATACGCTGACACCGATAAACCCACTTTCAGAATTTCATCTTTTTCGGCGTGAAAAACATTCAGATTTTCGGTGATGAATTGGCTCAAACGACCACTTGAAATCTCTACGCCGATGTCCCGCAATTGCGCTAACAATAACGGCTGGGTAACGTGCTGATGATGGTATTGATACAAAATGTAGCTGATTAGCTCTTTGCCAAAGTGGCAGCCTGCAAATTCTTCGGGCATTTCTCCCGAAACGTAATGACCGTCGGCACATCGGTACTGTGCCAAGCGATAACAGGTGTTGTGGGTTTTGAAAATAATATCTTGGACAACCACTTCCCGAAAACCTTTAAATACCGAATCTGTTGGGATATTTTCAGGATGAATAGTGACTATTTCGTCAATTCGCAACGATTTTGCTTTGCTGATTTTTTCAGGCTTTTCCTTTTTTTCAGATGGTTCTTCTTTAACGTCCCCCTGTTGTTTGTCCATTTTAGTGGGAGAGATAATGGGCTTTAGGGTTTCGTTTTTTAACTTGAGGATTTCTTGTTCCAGCTCTTCAATTCGTTGATATTGCCATGCCACAAGCTCTAAAAACACAATCACCAATGGTATGCGTTCGCTTTCTGTTATCTCTGGCAATTCTGGCTTTGGTGTGTTCATTTGCACATTTTAACTCAAAATAACCTGTGGATAATGAGAAGTTACACGCACTGTCGATAACACGTTGATTTATAAGAATATAAAAATCAACAATTTTTGAGCTTACACTGCTAAAAATCAAAGTCAATCTTTAATTTTTATATTTAAAACAAATAGTTATGAAAAACATCGATTACCTGATTGGTTTGTTTTGGTCATTTCGATTTTGTCAATGCGTAACTCCTATTTTTTTAATAAATCGCCCCGCCGCAAGCAGCGGGGTATTTTTCGGTTGAGCCTCTTCGCGGACTGAAATTAGTTATTGCTATAATGCGCCACAAGTGGCGGGGAATTAACCCACCTGAGATTAAAGTCAGTGTGCATACAGAAGAAATTTTTCTGTAATTGCAGTACGATATGACAACTCTGAATTTACAAATTGTAGTCTATGCTTCTTTTTAATCCTAAATTAGCCACTTTTGGACGGCACGAAACGTTTTCTTTACGTTATTCGTGGCTTACTAAAGGTTTTCAATCCGTGCAAAATAATCCCAAAATTTTTTCTGATGATCATGCCACACTCGAATTGGGTGTTGGAAAAAATATGGTTAATGCAATCAAATTTTGGTTGCGTGCTACTGCGATGATTAGTGAAGAAAAAGGGAGTATTTCAACAACTGAGTTAGGAAATTTGTTGTTGGCTGAAAATGGTTTTGACCCTTACCTTGAAGATGAAGCAACGATTTGGTTAATTCACTGGCAAATTGCAACTAATGCAGAATTAGCAACAGCATGGTTTTGGTTTTTCAATT
>CAZLGN010000240.1:0-3096 GCA_964558865.1 uncultured Methylomagnum sp. | reverse complement strand
AGAAAAAGAGCCGAAGGACAGAATACTTTAGTAATAAATCCAGGTACAGCCATCGTACCCGTAAATGAACGTTTAATTATGGCACTCGACGTGCCGAGCATCGAGCAAGCGCAAGCTCTTGTCGAAGAATTAGGCGATTCCGTGGTTTTTTACAAAGTTGGCATGGAATTATTCATGTGCGGCGATTATTTTGGCTTCATCGAATGGCTGAAACAACGAAATAAAAAAGTGTTCGTCGATTTGAAGTTTTTTGACGTTCCCGCCACCGTCGGACGTGCAATTGCAGCATTAAGTCAAAAAGGTGTCGATTTAGCGACGATTCACGGAAACGATGCGATTATGGAATATGCCGTAAAAAATAAAGGCGATTTAAAAGTTTTAGCCGTCACGGCTTTGACCAGTTTAGACCGTGGTGATTTAGACGATTTAGGTTTTCAATGTGACGTGCGCGAATTGGTTTTATCTCGCGCCAAGCGGGCTTTAGCGATTGGTTGCGATGGCATTGTGTCTTCGGGTTTAGAAGTTTCCATGTTGCGCGAAGAATTGGACAATAAATTACTCGTCATTACACCTGGTGTGCGTCCTGTCGATAACCGCGAAGATGATGACCAAAAGCGTGTTGTTACGGTTGAAGGCGCATTCCAAAATGGCGCAGATTATATCGTCGTTGGTCGTCCGATTCGTGATGCCGCTAATCGCAAAGCCATGGCAGAAACGATGCAAGCCCAAATTGCCGCACAATTCGCATGATTTTTGACCCGAATTTTACTTCATCGTTGTTAGTCGCGCTGTTGATGGGCTTATTTAGCAGCCTGCATTGCATCGGAATGTGCGGCTCAATTATTGGTTCATTGACGTTCAGTTTAAGCCCTGAAATTCGTCAAAACAAAAAACGATTATTGCCGTTCATTTTCAGTTACAACGCAGGACGCATTACCAGTTATGGCATCGCAGGCGCGGCGGTAGGGTTAATTGAAGTTTTAGTCTCGTTGCCATTCGGAGAGGCACACGGACACCGTTTGTTGCAAATCATTTCCGCGTTAATTATGACGGGGGCAGGTTTGTATATTGCAGGCTGGTTTCCCCGTTTTGCGTATATTGAAAAATTAGGCTTGCATATTTGGCGGCGTGTTGAACCGTTTGGACGCAAATTGATTCCAGTTAAAAATTGTAAAAATGCGTATTTGTTCGGCATGGTGTGGGGCTGGATTCCCTGCGGCTTGGTTTATGCAGCATTGGCGTTAACGATTGCGAGCGGTAGCGTTTTGCAAAGTTCGTTGACGATGGTGGCATTTGGTTTAGGCACGCTTCCTGCTGTGATGGGGGTGGGCGTGATGATTAACGTATTAACGCGCCTTGCAGCAATGAAACGTTTTAAACAAATCGTCGGAATCATCATGATTGCTCTCGCTTTATTTGCAGCGTTTCCAACGTTAAACCCGATGGCGATTACGCCGCACACGATGAATCATGAATAATTTTGAAACTATTATTGGGCAATCGCCTTTGCTAGAAACCTTAATTCGGAGCGCGAAAATTGTCGCTGCAACCGATGTCACGGTTTTGTTAAAAGGCGAGACGGGAACGGGCAAAGAAGTTTTCGCACATGCCATTAAAAACGCCAGTTCACGCGCCAACAAAGAATTTTTAACATTAAATTGCGCGGCATTGCCCGAAAGTTTGATTGAATCCGAACTCTTTGGACACAAAAAAGGCTCATTCACGGGCGCGATTCATAACACGCAAGGTTTGTTGCAAGCGGCAGACGGCGGCACGTTGTTTTTGGACGAAATCAATTCTTTGCCATTGTCGATACAAGCGAAATTATTACGTTTTTTGGATTCTGGCGAATGTTTAGCGGTGGGCGATGTGCGACCTTATAAAGTCGATGTGCGTGTGATTGCGGCGACTAACGCAAATTTAACCGCCCTGATTTCAAGCGGTGCGTTTCGTTCAGACTTGTATTTTCGGTTGAATGTGGTGCCGTTTGAATTGCCGCCATTGTCAGAACGTAGCGAAGATATTGAATTGTTAATCGCCTATTTTTTTAATCTTTTTGAAAAAAATCACGGAATTAAAGCACCAAAATTCAGCAAAGCAAGTTTGAAAATTTTGAAGCATTACAACTGGTCGGGAAACATTCGAGAATTACGAAATTTATGCGAACGTTTGAGCATTTTGTTTTCAGGTCAAATTATCGAACAAGAACATTTACCGCCAGAATTTCAAGCCGAAACGACGAACATTGAAACACATGATTTTATTTTGCCGAGCGTGGGTTTGAAATTAGATGCGCTTGAAGCAAACTTGATAAATCAAGCCTTGGATCGTACACAAGGAAATCGCAGCAAATCCGCGCGATTGCTAGGAATTACCCGCGATACCTTGCTTTATCGAATGCAAAAACACGGCTTTTTTACGTCATAAATGAACATAAATTTGCCTTCATTTTTCCTCTGTAAATTGAATCGCGTGCAATCTTGTGTACGCGCCATTTTTAGCCAGTAACTCACGATGCGTGCCTTGTTCAACAATGCGCCCCGCATCAATTACCAAAATTTTGTCGGCATTTTCAATCGTTGATAAACGATGCGCGATAACCAATGTGGTGCGATTCCCCATCACTTTTTGCAACGCCGCTTGAATGTAACGCTCTGATTCGGTATCTAACGCCGAAGTCGCTTCGTCTAAAATCAACAGCGGCGCATTTTTCAATAACGCACGCGCTAACGCTAAACGTTGACGTTGTCCGCCCGAAAGTTTCACGCCATTTTCGCCAATTTCCGTATCTAAACCGTTTTCAAATTTGTTGATAAATTCAATCGCATAAGCATCAGTCGCAGCTTGTTCAATCGCTTCACGACTTGCGCCCGCCAAACTACCGTAAGCGATATTGTTGGCAATCGTATCGTTAAACAGCGTCACTTGTTGATTCACCAGCGCGATTTGTTGACGCAAATTGCTCAATTGGTAAGCGTTAATGTTCACGCAGTCGAGCAGAATTTCGCCTTGTTCGTAACGATAAAAACGCGATACTAAATTGGATGCCAATCAACTAGAATCGCTCACTCAAGCACAAGTAGCTGTATTAAGTAA
>CAZLGN010000239.1:0-3120 GCA_964558865.1 uncultured Methylomagnum sp. | reverse complement strand
CAAATCGTAAAAAATTAGAAACGTTAATTAACGATATAGTTCGCAAAGAATTAAACCTCTCACAACCTGTTTAATGATTGAAACAAACTCAAAAGCAAAAAGTCAGTTTGTTGGCTATTTTGGCGTTAAAAATGTCGAAAAAATTGAACGTGATTTGATTTTCCCAACTGTGCAAAAATTCTTTACCGCTCGAAACATTCAAAATTTCAAATCTATCGACGAATCCGCCGCGTTTGCGGATTTAGATTTTGACCGAAAAAACTTCGATGATTTTTTCGCCCATTTTTACGATTACATTGTCGATGGCATTCATAAAAAAGGCGACAAGGTCGAAATTCCCGTGACCTATTGCATCACGCTAGACGAAACCAATTGCTCAAAAACCTGCGAAGAAACCCAAATTCGTTATGACGAAATCCTACTTTTCGACACGCCCGTTTTTTATTTCATTTTTGTTGATGTAAAAGACGTTTTTAAACATCTGCGCGGTGGACAGTGATTTTAAATTCTTCACCTTTTCCCTTAATTCACATTCATTCAATTTTCATCCGTTACGCAACAATTTATTTTTTAAGGCTTCCCCATAATTTATGACTTCTCCGCTAATACTTGTCGATGGTTCATCGTTTTTATACCGTGCATTTCACGCTGTTCCACCACTTAATAATGAAAAAGGAGAGCCAACCAACGCAATTTTGGGCGTATCCAATATGCTGCGAAAATTGCTCAATGAATACAATCCGACCTTTATGGCGGTGGTTTTCGACAGCGCGGGCAAAACGTTTCGGCACGAATTATCGGCAGATTACAAAGCCAATCGAGACGTGATGCCCGACGATTTGCGGCTTCAAATCAAGCCGTTACACGCGCTGATTCGTGCAATGGGCATTCCGTTAATTACCGCCGCCGCAGTTGAAGCTGATGATGTTTTGGGTGTTTTAGCGTGTTACGGCGAACGTGAAGGTCACGATGTCATTATTGCCACAGGTGATAAAGATATGGCGCAACTCGTCAACGAAAAAATTACGCTCGAAGACACGATGAGCAAAACCAAACTCAATCCAGACGGTGTATTTGAAAAATTCGGTGTGCGTCCTGACCAAATTGCCGATTATTTAGCGTTAGTGGGTGACAGTTCCGACAATATCGCAGGCGTGCCAAAAGTGGGGGCAAAAACCGCTGCAAAATGGTTGGCAGAATATGACACGCTGGATAATTTGGTTGTCAATGCGGACAAAATCACAGGCAAAGTTGGTGAAAATTTGCGGGAACATTTACCAACATTGGAACTGGCGAAAAAATTAACCGTTATTCGCTGTGATTTGGAATTGCCTTACAACATGGCGGATTTAACACGCCGCCCGTTTCATGATGAGCAGCTCAAAGAATTTCTGAGCGAGCTGGGTTTTTTGTCATGGTTGAACGCGCTAAATAAAAATTCGCCTGATACAAACAAAAAACCATTTTTGAAAAAAGCTGAAAATGTGGCGACTGAAACAACGGCGACCGCGCATTACGACACGATTTTGACAATACCGCAGCTTGACGCATGGCTTTTGCGTTTGGAAAAATCGGCGTTAATTGCAATTGATACTGAAACCACAAGTTTGGATTATATAAAAGCGGAAATTGTCGGCTTATCGTTTGCAGTTCAAACGGGCGAAGCCGCTTATTTGCCGCTCGCCCATAATTATCCCAACGCACCAACACAATTAAATCGTGAAGTGGCTTTAGAAAAATTACGTCCACTTTTAGAAAGTCCAACGCATTTAAAGGTCGGACAAAATTTAAAATACGATTATCACGTTTTGGCGAATCATGGTGTGACGTTGCGCGGCATTGCTCACGACACGATGTTGGCTTCTTACGTTTTAGACAGCACAGGCAAACACAATTTAGATTTTCTCGCGCAAAAACATTTAAATTTAAAAACAATTCGTTTTGAAGAGGTAGCTGGCAAAGGCGCGAAGAAACTCAATTTTTCAGAAGTGGAAATTGAAATCGCCGCGCGTTATGCCGCCGAAGATGCCGACGTTTGTGTGCGTTTGCATCATGCGTTGCAGGCGAAATTGCAAGCCGAACCAAATCTACTTGCGCTTTATAACGATTTGGAAATGCCGTTATTAGGCGTTTTGGCACTAATAGAACGAAACGGCGTTTTGATTGATGACGATTTACTGATGAATCAGAGTTTTGAACTCGAACAGCAAATTATGTCGCTTGAACAAAAAGCTCATAATTTAGCAGGTCATAGTTTTAATTTGGGTTCACCAAAACAAATTCAAACGATTTTGTATGAACAACTGAATTTGCCGATTTTGAAACGTACACCAAAAGGTCAGCCGTCAACCGATGAATCGGTGTTGCAAGAATTGGCGGAAGAGTATGAATTGCCAAAACTGTTGATTGAGCATCGCAGTTTGAGCAAACTCAAATCAACGTACATTGATAAATTGCCGCAACAAATCGACATGAAAACGGGGCGCGTTCATACGTCTTACAATCAAGTCGTAACAGTGACGGGGCGACTTTCATCGTCCGACCCGAATCTGCAAAATATCCCGATTCGTAGCGCGGAAGGTCGAAAAATTCGCCAAGCGTTTATCGCGCCGAATGGTTATAAAATTGTCGCGGCGGATTATTCTCAAATTGAACTCCGAATTATGGCGCATTTAGCGCAAGACGACGGCTTGATTACCGCGTTTCAAAATGGCGAAGATATTCATCGCGCCACCGCATCGGAAGTTTTCAATGTGCCACTTGATGAAGTTTCAAATGAATTACGCCGCAATGCCAAAGCGATTAACTTTGGACTGATTTACGGAATGTCCGCATTCGGTTTAGCAAAACAACTCGATATTTCTCGCACTGACGCGCAAACTTATATCAACGCTTATTTTGACCGTTATCCGAATGTGAAAAAGTATATGAACGAAACGAAAATCGTGGCGAAAGAACAAGGTTTTGTGGAAACGCTTTTTGGGCGACGTTTGTATTTGCCAGAGATTGATTCGCGTAATCCGATGTTGCGTCAATATGCAGAACGCACCGCGATTAACGCGCCAATGCAAGGCACCGCAGCAGATATTATTAAACGTGCAATGTTGAAAGTGGATGCGT
>CAZLGN010000238.1:0-3122 GCA_964558865.1 uncultured Methylomagnum sp. | reverse complement strand
GAAACATCGATGCAACGGTAATGAAAAAAGGCTTCGAGGTTTTTCATATATTTATCTAAAAAACGGCGGTCTTGTCCTACGCTATTACCACAAATTGGCGATTGCCCTGCATCCACCCACTGACTTAAAAATTCAATGGTGACTTTTTCAGCTTCTGCCGCTGTCACAATTGAGGCTTTGACCCGTTCAATCAAACCCGATTTTCCATGATGTTCTTGATTCCAATCATCCATTGCCGCCAATGTTTCGTCAGATTGATGAATCGCCAGTACAGGTCCTTGTGCCAGAATGTTTAAATTTTTATCCGTAACAATTGTGGCAATTTCAATAATGACATCGACTTCGGGATTTAATCCCGTCATTTCTAAATCTATCCAAATTAAGTTTTCAGCATCTTTTGTCATGACATTTTCTCTTGTAGTTTAAGGTGCAAAAAGCGGTGTAATCGGCGCATATAATAGCATTAACACATTCGACAGGCATCTTAACGCGCCTGTTTGTTCACATTTTGATAAATGTAAAAATATCGAGAAATCCTAACAGTTCAACATACTAAGACTCAGTCTTGTAACTTATAACAAGTAATGGCACTCTACGATTGTTCAAAACAAGCATTTTCCTCAATCCCTCATTTAGATAAATCTCATGATAAGAAAATTCGTTATTTTACTAACGTTAATGTTGCTCCTCGCTGTGAATTTCAGCATTTGGAGTTACGTTAATAACCCGCTACAAATCCAACCGTGGACAAAAACCACGATGGGCGTGACGTATGACGCGATGCGAAAGCAAGATACTCAAACCAGTAACACGTTTCCAAGTGCTGAAGAGATTGAAAACGATTTAACGTTGCTGACCGACAAAGTCTTTGCTGTGCGGACGTACAGCGTCGATAAAGAAAAGGGCTTGGACAAAATTCCTGAAATTGCCGCGCGACACAATTTAAATACCACCGTCGGTGCTTGGATTGATGTCGATTCGGAAAAAAATCGCCACGAAGTCGATACCCTTATCGAAATTAGCAAACAGAATAATCCTAAATTGATTCGACTGATGGTGGGCAACGAAGTCTTGTTACGCGCCCATTCTAGGGAAGCGACTAGTGAACAATCTGTCGCGTCGGTCGAAGAAGAATTGATTGGCTATATTCGTGAAGTTAAGAAAAACGCGAATCGTCCTGTCAGCACTTCTGAAACGTGGGATATGTGGCTTAAACATCCAAAGTTGGCGAACGAAGTTGATTTTATCGCTGTTCATATTTTGCCCTATTGGGAAGGTATTCCAGCCGAAGAAGCGGTGGATTATGTATTTAATCAATACAACGAAATTAAAAAAGCCTACCCCAACAAACCTGTAATTATTACAGAGGTAGGCTGGCCATCAGATGGTCAACCCGTTCGGCACGCAACGGCATCGATTAAGAATCAAGCGAAGTTTTTACGCGATTTCTTAAATCGTGCGGACAAAGAAAAAGTGACTTATTACGTTGTGGAAGCGTTTGACCAACCGTGGAAACAATCAATCGAAGGTTCAGCGGGTGCGTATTGGGGCATTTTCAATGCCGACAGACAAGCCAAATATCCAATGGACGGCGATGTGATGCCAATGCCCGATTGGGGAAATTGGGCAGCAGGCGCAGCAGTTTTCAGTTTGGTTTTAATGTGCTTGATTTTATTGACTCGCAGCAGTTTGAAATTATCGGGCATTTTCTTTTTTGGTTTGATGGCAAATCTCGCGGCATCCGTGATTTTTTGGACAGTTTCCAGCGGCGCACATCAATATCAAACCACATTAACCTTGATTTTGTGGGGCTTGATGGTATTGATGCAAGTGTTAGCCACTGCCATTTTACTCATCGAAAGTTTAGAAATTGCGGAAGTCGTTTGGCATCGCAAAACAGGGCGAACTTTTCAACCGCTTACGCCGACACCCGAATTTAAATATCCCAAAGTGTCGCTGCATTTGCCCATTCATAATGAACCACCGTTGATGGTGCGTAAAACCTTGGAAGCCTTAGCGAAAGTCGATTATCCGAATTTTGAAGTTTTAGTGATGGATAACAACACCAAAGACGATGCGGTTTGGATGCCTGTCAAAGAAGATTGTGAACGCTTGGGCGAACGGTTTCGTTTTTTCCATTTAGAAAACTGGCCTGGTTTTAAAGCAGGTGCAATCAATCACGCGCTTGAACAAACTGCACCCGATGCGGAAATTATCGCGCTTATCGACAGTGATTATGTGTTGTCGCCCGATTGGTTGAAATCGATGGTGCCGTATTTCGATAATCCCAAAGTCGGTTTCATTCAATCGCCACAAGATTACCGCGACCGTCATCAAAGTACGTTCAAAGAGTTTTCTTATTGGGAATACGCGGGCTTTTTCAATATCGGCATGGTGCAACGCAACGAATACAACGCGATTATTCAACACGGTACGATGACCATGATTCGCAAATCCGCGTTAATCGAAGTCGGACGCTGGTCAGAATGGTGCATTTGTGAAGACAGCGAGTTGGGCGTTCGGTTGTACGAAGCGGGTTATGATTCAGTTTATGTGAAAGATTCATTCGGCAAAGGTTTAATGCCCGACACGTTCTCAGGCTATATGACACAACGTTTCCGTTGGGTTTATGGCGCGATGCAAATTATCAAAGCGCATTGGCGCAGCTTTTTACCAACGAGCGACAAACTCACCGCCGCGCAAAAATACTATTTCGTTGCGGGTTGGTTGCCGTGGTTTTCGGATGCGTTGGCGTTAGTTTTCACCATTGCGAGTTTGATTATTACGGTGTTAATTCGTTTCGCGTCGCATCCTGAATTACCGTCAGTCGTATTTTTAATGCCGACGGTTGGGCTGTTTGCGTTCAAAATTATTCGCGGTTTGTGGCTGTATCAAGCGCGTGTTCCTTGTTCTGTTGGGCATTCGCTCGGTGCGGCATTATCGGGTTTATCGCTTACGCACACCGTCGCGCTCGGTACAATTCAAGGGTTATTCACGTCAGGCAAACCGTTTATGCGAACACCTAAATATGAATCGCAAGGCGCGTTATTTTCAGGGTTGCGCGTTATTCAACAAGAGTTGTTATTGTTGATTTTGCTCGGTTGGGGAATTTTTGAAATCAA
>CAZLGN010000237.1:0-3128 GCA_964558865.1 uncultured Methylomagnum sp. | reverse complement strand
TTTTGCATTTTGCGAATCAACACGATTTAGGAAAAGTACATTTTGTTGAAGAAATTTGCTCAGGAAAAACAGCTTGGCGGGAGCGTTTAATCGCACAAATCCTTGAAGAACTTCAACCTCACGATAACATTATTGTCGCTGAATTATCTCGTCTAGGGCGCAGTATGCTTGAGTGTATGGAGATTTTAGCTTTTGCTACTCGTAAAGAAATTTGTATTTATTCAGTCAAAGGAAATTGGCAACTCAACGACACCATTCAAAGCAAAATTATTGCTTTAGCTTTTTCGATGGCAGCAGAGATTGAACGGGATTTGATTTCACAACGAACCAGAGAGGCGTTGCAATTCAAGAAGGAACAGGGAATAAAATTAGGTCGCCCAAAAGGCGTAGGAAAAAGTAAGTTGGATGCGTTCAAACCAGAAATCGAAAGCCTGTTGGCCAATGGCTCAACTCAAAAATTTGTTGCCAAACGCTACAAAACGACAGAAGCAAATTTACATCACTGGCTCAAAAAAAATCATTTGATCACTGCACAACAGCGTAACAGAACCTAAAATCCTATGAAACTTTTGTGTCGTTTGTTTAAACTCACCCTATAAGTGAATAATTCAAGTCGATAGTTATTTCCAGCGACCAAGACGTTTTAATTCGGCTTCAATATCTGCTGGTATTGGAGCTTTATCGCCATACTTTTTTCGTACATCTTCAAAATAATCTAAGTTATCAATCGTCACTTTTACAGGTTCTGGTTTGGGCTTACTTAATTTTTGCGGTTTCTTGACTGGCTTGAGTTTAAACTGAAACAGGATATGCGTTACGTTACGTCCTGTTTTTTTGTAGGTGTGAGTGACGTTGATATTTGAATGCTTATTTACGTTAGCAACGGCTGGCTCGATAACATATTTTTTTAAATCACTAATTGAGCTGTAGTTATTTTCAATTTCAAATACTTGTTTTAGCCACTCAATACTGATGTCACGCTTGCCTGTGCTTTGCCATTGCATCAATAATTCATAAAGACGAATGCCGTAAATTGAAGTCATCCCACTAATACTTGCTAAATCGTATTTGGTAAATTGTTCTTTTAATTCACTCAAATAGGGGAGCAAATCTTGTGCAAATCGTAAAACTACCCCACCACAATTGTCTTGATAACTAATTGAAGTTATCCACCGTGTTTTTAGTTTTTTTATTCCTTTACTTGGCTTTTCAACTATCAATTCACGCTTATAAAGATTTTCTGAAACCTCAACTAGCTGGGTATAGGCACTCTTTGCATCTGTCCCAAATATCACTGAAAAATCTTTTGCTGATAATTCAAATTGGTCACTTATTGCTAATGGTTCAGAGGAGTTAATTTGACCTATACAGGCAAGTAAAACTCGCTGCTCAGTTAGGCTTAATTTGTAGCATGATTCTATCAAATTATTAGATTTATAAACTATCAGATTTTTTTCATTCATATTGCATTAAATTCAATGTGTTATACCATTATTTACGGAGTTATTATAGCAAGCTCCCATAATACCGTAAATTTCTCCCATTATTAACCGTAAATTTCTCCCATAATGACCGTAAATTTCTCCCATAATACCGTAAATTTCTCCCATAATGGAATCTTAAGTCATTGTTTTTTCTACCAAAATAAAGAGCTAAAACAAGTATAAAACAATTAAAATATACAAAAAAGAAAATCACCTAATTTAGGGCAAAAATCAGGGGCTGATTTACCCCTGATTTTGGCTACCAAATTACTCGTCTAATTGAGCGGTTTGAGGCACGTTATATTTTGCAAATAAATCATTCAATGCTTCGCCTAATAAATCTTGAATTGTCTTTTCAGGGTGTTTAGTTTGAATCATCCGAAATGACGATTTAACCGCTGGTACAAAATAACCCGTGATATTGGTCTTACCTACTCGACTAGGTTGCTTATAAACTTTAGACGCGATAGCGTCGCTATTTTTCGCGAAAGATTCCTTTGGCTTCCTGCCAGTGAATCGGCGAAAAATCACGCGACGAGTTTAATGCCTTCGGCTGCCCCGATTCGTCCCTCGTCCAGTGGCTTATTTCGCACAAAGCAGCTCCATAACTCACTTCCCAAGATGACTTGACGCTGCGTCGCGAGGACTTGCATTTTTCTCTACGCATTCGCTACGAAAAAACGCCCGTCTGCTGCAGCTATCGCGGACTAAAAATCATCCATGATTTTCAGCGTAAGTTACGAGTGTCATTTTCAAGCTATTCGTTCTGAACAACAATTTCGTCCTAATCGAATAACACCTATTCCCTTTGTGCAAGGTCCACAAACGGCAACCGTCGATGGCAAAGCGGGCGAAGAAATTTGGACTGACAAATATGGACGCATTAAAGTGAAATTCCATTGGGATAGAAGCGACAACAAAAATGAAAATAGCTCATGTTGGATGCGCGTGTCTTATCCCATTGCCGGTAAAAATTGGGGCTGGGTATCGATTCCGCGAATTGGACAAGAAGTCTTAGTGAGTTTTTTAGAAGGTAATCCCGATAGACCGCTTGTTGTTGGCGGTGTTTATAACGCAAACCAAATGCCTCCTTACGATTTACCTGCAAATCAAACACAAAGTGGCATGAAATCGCGTAGTACAAAACAAGGGGTTACGGATAATTTCAACGAAATTCGTTTTGAAGATAAAAAGGATTCAGAAGAAGTTTATATTCATGCAGAAAAAGATTTTAATTGCGTCATCGAAAATAACGAAACGCGAAAAATCGGCTTAGATAAAAAAGATAAAGGGAATCAAACAGTTGAAATTCAAAATGATCGATCTGTAAAATTAAATGAAGGGAACGATACATTAAAAATAAAGATGGGAAATCGTGAAGAAACTATAGATAAAGGGAATGACACATTAAAAATTTCTCAAGGTAATCGTGAAACGACTTTGGGACAAGGGAACGATTCTAAAAATGTCAAAATGGGGAATCATAGTATCAACGTTGGAATGGGAAAAAGCACCATTGAAGCGATGACTTCTATTGAATTAAAAGTAGGTAGTAATAGTATTAAAATCGACCAAACAGGAATTACCATTAAAGGGCTTATGGTAAAAATTCAAGGTGAAGTTAAGCTGGATTTAAAAAGCGTA
>CAZLGN010000236.1:1996-3129 GCA_964558865.1 uncultured Methylomagnum sp. | reverse complement strand
GCGGCATAACCTGTGGGATATACAAATGAGCTTTTATACATATTCTCTCCAAAATGGAAGAGAAAAACTGGTCATAAAATCAGACCGAACAAAATTGCAACAACGTGGGGAAACTAGAATTACCACTAAAACAAGGAGTAAAAAATGAACCTTTCTGTTAAAAACGCAATTTGTTCGCCTTTTATATTAGCACAACGTAATGAATTTCCAAATAATAGCTATTGCTATTTTGATGATTCTTCTGTTATCAGCGACCTAGCCTCTGATTGCGGCATTGATTGGTATAAACTCCAACACCACATCACCTTTGATGGTCGCAAAGTTACGCGAGGCATTGAACTCAGCAAAGCCTATCGCGGCAAAGTGTTCGCCGTTGGTCATGAATTCACCGCAAAAGACGGTCATAATTACAAACGCATCACCTTCCACACCAATAAACACGGTGGTGCAACACAAACCTATAACGAATGGAACGAGGCGAAATTACGCAAATCAATAGGTGAATTTCCCCCTGTTATCCCATTCAGAAAGAAAGTTGAAACTACCGCTGCACCTCTTGCGGTTGATAACCCGCCTACCGATAAACAAGTCGCCGATTTAAACTGGGCTAATCAACAATGGAACGCAGCAACAACCGCAAACGTTGCCGAACATCCATATTTAATTTCTAAAAATTTGCCCATTGAAGGTATTGAAATTCGTCGTGGAATCGGACGTTATGGCGATTGCTTGATGGTTCAAATCTTCAATATCAACTGGCAAGTTATCGGCTATCAGCACCTCTACGCCCAAAATTTACTCAATAGAAAAGACAACAAAGATTTCGTCGGACAAATCAGTGAAGGGTTTGCCATTATTGGCGGTACATTTGAAGATTGCATCAATGGTGCCTATCACGTCGAAGGATTAACCACAGGATTTGGTGTTTATCATGCAAACGGCGCAAAAGGTGAACTCAATAACAAACATCATTTACCTGTCGTGGTCAGCTTCAGTGCAGGAAATTTAGACAAAGTCATTGATAAATTTATGGCTCGTGGTTGTGAAAATCAACGCATTGCAGCCGATAATGACTGCGGAAAAGCTCACGGTAATACAGGCATTTATGTCGCAATGAGTGCGGCTAAAAAACA
>CAZLGN010000236.1:0-1896 GCA_964558865.1 uncultured Methylomagnum sp. | reverse complement strand
ATGATTTAAAAGGAAAAACGAACGAAGAAATTGCTGAGTACATTAGTAAAATCCAAGGCATTTGGCTTGATAACCGTGGCATGGGAGAAGGTAAAACGAAACTTATGACATTGCTGCGGAAACTAAAAAAATATGACCGCATCGCGTATTTAACGCATCGCATTAGTTTGACTAAAAATGCGTCTGGCTTAATGGAATTAGATTATTACAACGATTTAGCTTACGGTGAAGGCACTGATGGCGTAGCGTTGTGTGCGAACTCACTATTGAAATACAAACTTGAAACAGGTGGATTTAACGTTTTATTCTTGGACGAATTTAGACAAATTCTTGACCATTTACTTGATGGTACCGTTGAAAATAGACAAGCCGTTTTTGATGGATTCTGTGCGGCTATTGCCGCCGCAGACTTTGTTGTCTGTAGCGATGCCGATTTGAATGACCGTTGTATCGAATTTTTAAACCGCCATTGTGGTGGTAAAAAAATCAATTTGATTGAAGTAGAAAAACCTGAAACTAACGGTAGAATTTACCATTTTCTCAAAGAAGATAATTTTAAATCTATGTGCATTCGTATTTTGCGCGAACTTCAAGCAGGTAAAAAACCATTTGTTGGTTGTACCACTAAAAAAGAATCGAAACGACTACACAAATTCTTGATTGAACAAGGAATTCCAGAAGAAAAATTACTGCTGATACACAGCGATAATCGCGGCGACGTGAAACAAAGTCGATTCTTAGACAATCCAAATGCCGAAGCGGATAACTATGCCTGCGTAATTCATTCGCCTACAGTGGGTTCGGGTGTAAGCATTGAAGTCGCTTGTTTCGATAACGTATATTTACTGCACAGCGGCAACATTACCAGCAATGAAGCGTTTCAAATGACCGCTCGTTATAGAAATGCGAAACACATTTATATTGCTTTTGGCATTCAACAAGAACGCAATCGCATGACTGACGAAGATATATTGCACGAAGGGTTTGGCAAAATAGTGGAGCATTATACCGACCATAAAGGCGGATCTAATGAACTTGGTAAAGCAAGACTTGCCCTACACGCTGAAAAAAATGCCGATAAAAATGATTTCCAAAATAATTTTGCTTTATTGGTTGAATTAAAAGGGGGCGTAATTGATTACGACTTAATCGACGAAACCTTGACCAAGGAAGAAACTGCCGCTCTTAAAGGTCTTGCCCAACGTGCGAAAAAAGCCGATGTGACTGATATTAAGGCTGCCACGGATATGAGTGATAACGAATTTGAAGCACAGAAAAATGTTGCGCCAACACAAGAGCAAAGTCATCGTCGCTACCGCTATTTAACGAAAAAAATGACGGGATTATCGTATGACAATGTCACGGAATTTGATGTTGAAAACTTCATTAACGATGATTTCAAGCGTGTGGTTAATCTGGAAAATCTTCAAGCAAATGTTCTAGCTTGCCAAGAATGGGATAGGGAAAATGCGCTTACCCAAAACAAAGCTAAGTCGAAAACGTCCGTGAAAATGCTAATTGCGCCGATGATTGACCGATTACTTGCTGAAGAGGTGATTGATGTCACTGTCGCACTGCGAGAATGTGAATATCTGCAACAGCACGCTGCTGAACTTGCCGCAAATGGAATTGGCAATTACACGCGCATAGGTTCACGTCCTGTCACCACGTTAGCAAATTTAATGCGGCAATTTGGTTATAAAATTGACTTTCTACAAATGCCTCGTAAAGACGGCAAGCGAATACGGGAATATAAACTCCAAGAAATTGAACATATCCATCGTTATGTTACAAACCGTCGATTTGCGGGTTTAAGTAGCGTGGTACGTTAACGCTGATTATGTGTTTTAAAGAAGAAAATAGAGGTTAGTGTGCCGAAAAAAGTTGTTTTAAAGG
>CAZLGN010000235.1:0-3158 GCA_964558865.1 uncultured Methylomagnum sp. | reverse complement strand
GCGCGTTTCATACGAGTTTGTTTCTTATCCATTACGCTACCCTACTTTTTCTTAGCTTCTTTTCTAGCAACATGCTCATCCGAATAACGAACGCCTTTACCTTTATAAGGTTCAGGTGGACGGTAAGCACGAATTTTCGCAGCAACTTGACCGAGCAATTGTTTGTCACTACCTTTCAAGATAATGTCCGTTTGTGTTGGTGTTTCAACGGAAATACCAGCAGGAACTTCAAAATCAACAGGGTGTGAAAAACCGAGCGATAAACTAAGGACATTTTCTTTAGCTTGCGCTCTGTAACCAACACCAACAAGCGATAATTTTCTTTCGAAGCCTGTTGAAACGCCAGTGACCATGTTATTCATAATCGCTCTTGCAGTACCTGCTTGAGCAGTTGCTTTTTTATCGTCTTTATTCCAGACCATAGAAGCAACATTGTCTGCTATTTCGATGCTGACTGATGAATCAAAATCAAATGACAAACTACCTTTGCTACCTTTTACGGTGAGGTTGTTGCCACTTACTTTAATGTCCACACCACTTGGAATAGTAACGGGAGCTTTAGCAATTCTTGACATAACTACCTCTTAGCAAACGGTGCAAATGACTTCGCCACCGTGTCCAATCGCACGAGCCGCTCTATCTGTCATAACTCCGTTAGAAGTTGACACGATAGCGATACCTAACCCGCCGAGAACTTTTGGCAATTCATCTTTCGATTTATAAATCCGCAAACCTGGTCTGCTGATTCGTTTGATGTTTTCGATTACAGGCGCACCTTTGTAATACTTCAACTCAACAGTCATCTCTGTGTGAGAGCCTGTGGTTTCAGTGCTGAAATCTGTAATGTAACCTTCTTCTTTAAGCACTTTTGCAATCGATACTTTAAGTTTAGACGAAGGTTGTTTAATAAATTTTTTACCAGCAGACTGACCGTTTCTAATGCGTGTCAGCATATCCGCTACTGGATCTGTCATACTCATTTTTTAAATCTCCAAAATTGGTTCACCAGAATTACCAGCTTGCTTTAACAACGCCAGGAACGTCACCACGCATTGTTGCTTCGCGTAATTTATTACGACTCAAGCCAAATTTGCGATAGTAACCATGTGGACGACCCGTTAAATTACAACGGTTACGAACACGCGAGGCACTGGAATCTCTAGGTAATTTTTGAAGCTGCAAATGAGCAGTTTCTTTGTCTTCATACGTTGCATTTGGATCACGAATGATTTCTTTTAACGCAGAGCGTTTAACAGCGTATTTTTTGACTAATTCTTTGCGTTTTTCTTCACGCGCAATCATCGATTTTTTTGCCATGACCAGTCACCTTCCTACTGTTTAAATGGAAAATTAAACAACTTCAACAATGCCAAACCTTCTTCATTAGTTTGTGCTGTCGTTGTGATGGTGATGTCCATACCGCGCAACATATCGATTTTGTCGTAATCAATCTCTGGGAAAATGATTTGCTCTTTTACACCCATTGAATAATTACCACGACCGTCAAAACTTTTTGGGTTTAAACCACGGAAGTCACGAATACGAGGAATCGAAATACTGATTAAGCGATCTAAAAATTCATACATTTTGTCGCTACGCAAAGTCACTTTGCAACCTAACGGCATATCGTCACGAATTTTAAAGCCCGCGATAGATTTTCTAGCCAATGTGATGATAGGTTTTTGACCTGCAATTTTTTCCATGTCGCCAACAGCGGCTTGCAAAACTTTTTTATCTGCAACTGCGCCACTAACGCCCATGTTCAAAGTAATTTTCGTAATACGAGGTGCTTGCATTACCGATTTGTAAGCGAACTGCTCCATTAAAGCAGGGCGAACAGTTTCTTTATATACTGATTCTAATCTAGCCATGATTCACCTTACGCATCGACAACTTCGTTAGTTGATTTGAAGTATCGGACTTTTTTGCCATCATCTAAGAATCTAAAGCCTACCCGATCCGCTTTTTTTGTTACTGGGTTGTATAAACCCACGTTTGAAATTTCAATCGGCATATCTTTCGCCACAAAACCACCTTGAACGCCAGCGTTAGGATTTGGTTTTTGGGTCTTTTTAACCTGATTGATGCCTTCAACAAGAAGTTTGTTATTTTTTAGGACTTGTACCACTCGACCAGTTTTGCCTTTGTCTCTACCGATACGAACAATGACTTCATCACCTTTCTTGATTTTTTGCATAATTTTTCCTCGCCTTACAATACTTCAGGAGCTAGTGAAATAATTTTCATAAATTTTTCACCTCTTAGCTCACGAGTAACAGGTCCAAAAATCCGTGTGCCAAGCGGCTGCAAGTTATTGTTTAAAATAACTGCCGCGTTGCCATCAAAACGAATTACTGAGCCATCAGCACGACGCACACCTTTACGGGTACGAACCACTAACGCATTATACACGTCACCTTTTTTCACTCTGCCGCGTGGAATTGCGTCTTTGATACTGACTTTGATAATATCGCCAATACCAGCATAACGCCTGTGTGAACCACCCAACACTTTGATACACATGACCTTTTTTGCACCGCTATTATCGGCGACCTCAAGGTTAGTTTGCATCTGAATCATGATTTGTTCCTAAAATAATAAATTAACCGTTGAAACTATTTTTTTGCAGGTTCTAAAACTTGCACAAGTTTAAACGTTTTGTTTTTAGACATCGGACGGCATGATGTAATTGCAACAACATCGCCTTCTTGGCAGCTGTTTTGCTCATCATGTGCCATCATTTTTGTTGAACGTTTGATATATTTTCCATAAACAGGATGTTTTACAACTCGTTCAACCAAAACAGTAATCGTTTTGTCCATTTTATTGCTGACAACACGCCCTGTAATGGTTCGTACTTTTGTTTCTTCGCTCATACTACGCTCTCGCCATTTCATTTAAAATCGTTTGAACGCGAGCCACGTCACGTCGTACTTGTTTCACTTGCGCGGTTTTAGTCAACTGACCAGTACCTTTTTGCATTTTAAGAGCAAAGCTCTCACGCGCTAGATCAATCAACAAAGCCGACAACTCATCGCGCGATTTTTGACGTAATTCACTTGCTTTCATCACATTATCGTCCGTACAGTAAAGAGTGTTTTCAAAGGTAATTTAGCTGATGCGAGCGTGAACGCTTCTCGAGCCAATTCTTCAGAAAC
>CAZLGN010000234.1:0-3178 GCA_964558865.1 uncultured Methylomagnum sp. | reverse complement strand
CAAAATTCAATGCGTTTCAATTGAAAATCCTAAAAAACGTTGGGACGTAGAATTTCAATTGCGACGAAGCGTAGCAGCGAATTCGACTGACGAATTACCAAAAAATATCGATGCGTTGTGCGAAAAAATCAGCGATATTTTTGGCGCAAAATCGAAACAAGTTGCACCAAATGCCGTAAAAAATCTGCGGGCGGATTTAGAAAAAATGACGGGGCAAGAGCGAAATGAATGGAATTCGCCATTGTTGCGAACCTTATTTAATACGCTTTTGGAAGGCGAAAAATATCGCCGCAGAACCGAATCACACGAAAAAGTATGGTTAATGTTGTGCGGTTATTGTGCGCGACCAGGTTTTGGTTATCCGTTGGATGATTGGCGCGTTGAACAGCTTTGGAAAATGTACCCGCAAGGCATTCAATTTGTCAGCGAATCGCAAAACTGGGCGGAATGGTGGACGCTTTGGCGACGCATTGCAGGTGGTTTGTCGGCGACAGCGCAAGAAACGATTTTTGCCGATATTACCAAATACATTGACCCGGCGGCGCGTCAACCAGGTGTTGAAAAACAATTAAAAATTCGCAGTTACGATGACATTGTGCGATTAGCAGCAGTTTTAGAACGTTTGCCTGTTGAGAAAAAAATTCAACTCGGCGACTGGCTGTTAAAACGTTTAGAAAAAGCGAGTGAATCTAATCAAACGTGGTGGGCAGTTGGACGAATTGGCGCACGCATTCCTTTTCATGGCAGCTCGCATAACGTGGTTTCTGCTGAAACGGTGGAAAATTGGTTGGCACAATTACTTGCTGAAGATTGGAAAAAAACACCGCAAATCGGTTTTGCGGCGACGCTAATCTCTCGCATGAGTGGAGACAGAGCGCGGGATATTTCAGACGAAATGCGTTTGCAAGTTTTAGAAAAATTAAAACTTTCTAAAGCTCCTGCATCGTGGTTGGAAATGGTTGAAAGCGTGAAAGAACTGAGCGAAAAAGAAGAAAAACAAATTTTCGGTGAAGCGTTGCCGTCGGGTTTGAAATTGGTTTCTGTGGAAACTGTTCGATAAAACGCAAAGTAAGTGCGGGTAAATTCGCACTTACTTCAGCATTGAATTTTTGACACAATTCAAAACAAACTGTCTTGCGTCACCGCTTTTTCTGATTTCGCAACAGGCGGCGAAACTAACACGGGTTTAGTTGATTCAATCACGGCAACGTTAGATTCCAATTGCGGCACACTTTGAATCGCATTCCCCGCAATACCTCTAATCGAACCATACAAACCCGACGTATTACTCATTACTTTTCGGATTTGTTTTTCACGTTGTTTCCACAAACTTTCCATTGTGCGCCGCTCTTTGTTTAAATCATCTTCCATTTGAATAAAACTTTCGACAATGGCTTGGATATTCGATTTAAATTCGTTACTGGTTAAAAAATCATAAAGCTGCGCCATTTTTTCGCCTTTGAATTCTTGAGCAATTTCGACGTTACTAATATCAATAATCGATTGCCGTAATACCGCGCTCAAGCCTTTAAATTCCTCGTATGTACAAATATAAATCCCTTCTTTTAATCCCATTCGCGCCATATCTTTGGGCATTGCTTGAGTCACCAAAACGCCAATATGGATATTTTTTGCCTGCAAATCGACTTTGAATTTATCAATCCAATCTTTGCCGAATTCTAAGGTGCGCTTACTTTCATAATAAATTTTCCCGCAATTTTGGCGTGAACGAGTGTGAATAATTTGGATGCAATCTGCGCCACGTTGCCCTTTTTTAATTTCCTCAATTTCGTCAAAAGGAAATTCCGAATGTAGCCATTCTTCAATCGCTAATTCTTGAACTTCGCCTTGTGCTTGGGTCGAACCTTGTTCCGCCACACGCTGTGCTTCTTGAATTTGATTTTTTAATTTATCAATTTCGTAATCTTTATCACGCATTTTGAGTTCTAAACTGTTTTCAATTCGCAATTTTTCGTCACGCAACCGTTGACTTAATTTTGCTTCTAATTCAGCTTCAATTGCTTCTTTTTGTTCGTCTTTTTCGCGCGTTAAACGTTCAATTTCTGCTTTCGCTTTATTAAATTCGCGCAATTTTTCAGATTGTTCGTTCAATTCATTTCGCATTAATTGTATTTGATCCGCCGATTCGGCAAGCATCGTTGCCTTGAGCGATTGTTCAATTTTTTGCCGTTCGTCACGCAAACGTTGACTGAGTTTAGATTCAGATTCAGCTTCAATGGTTTCACGCAACCCTTCTTTTTCGCGGGTTAAGCGTTCGATTTCCGCTTTGACTTTGTTGAATTCGCGTAATTTTTCAGATTGCTCGTTTAATTCACTTCGCATTGTTTGAATTTGTACAGCGGCTTCGGCTTCTAAATCTGCTTTGATATTGGCGCGAAGCGATTGCTCCAATTTCATTTTTTCGCTTTTAACTTGTTGTTGCACCGATTCTGCAATTTGGGTTTGCATGGCTTGTTTCTCATAATCAAGCTGCAATTTTTGGGCGTTTAATGCGGTTGTAAGTTGGTCGTATTGCGCTTGTTTGCTTGCTAATTCGGTTGCGAATGATTGGCGCAAATTATCTTCAATTTGACGATAAAGCAATTCGTCAGCGTTAAATTGATGTGTGCATTTTGGGCAAGTAACCGTTTGTTTATTTTGATTCATGTTCATAGATTTGTTTGTTGAGAGCATAAAATTCAAGTGGAAATCGGCAAGTGTAATTTATTTTTTAACAACTGTAATTTTTTGTACAACAAAGGCATAATGCCGAAACTGATTAACAACAAACATTGGATAGTTTTACCTTTATGACACCACGAAAAATTCTAGTTACCAGCGCGTTACCGTATGCAAATGGCGCAATTCATTTAGGGCATTTAGTCGAATATATTCAAACCGATATTTGGGTTCGATTCCAAAAACAACGCGGCAACGAATGTTACTACGTTTGCGCCGATGACGCGCACGGCACACCGATTATGCTTAAAGCTGACCGCGATGGCATTACGCCTGAAGAATTGATTGCAGAAGTTGGCAAAGCGCATTTTGCCGATTTTTCAGAATTTGGGATTGAATTCGATAATTATCACTGTACGCATTCGCCTGAAAATAAAACACTGTCGGAATTGGTTTATACCCGTCTGCGCGACGCGGGACATATTAGTTCTCGCACGAT
>CAZLGN010000233.1:0-3186 GCA_964558865.1 uncultured Methylomagnum sp. | reverse complement strand
ATGGTAACGCCAATCATCTTCACCCATATTGCCAAGAGCTGCGCTAATTCCGCCTTGCGCTGCAACGGTGTGTGAGCGCGTGGGGAAAACTTTAGTCAAACACGCTGTTTTTAGCCCTTTTTCAACCGTGCCAAGCGTAGCGCGTAAGCCCGCGCCACCTGCACCAACAACAATGACATCATATTCGTGCGTAATCATTTAATCGGCGTGACGTGGAGTTTCAGCGGAACGCATAAATGAAATTGGCGCGTCGTCTTCATTTTCAAAACTGACCATTTCCCAAGCGTCTGTGTCTTCAAGCAGTGTGCGTAACAAGCGATTATTCAAACCATGTCCTGATTTATGCCCTGTAAATTCGCCAATTAAACTGTGACCAAGTAAATACAAATCGCCAATGGCATCGAGAATTTTGTGTTTTACAAATTCATCGGCATAACGCAGACCGTCTTCGTTAATTACTTTGTCATCATCAACCACAATCGCGTTGTCTAAACTGCCGCCTAAAGCAAGATTATTTTCACGCAAGGTTTCAATATCTTTCATAAAACCAAAGGTTCGCGCTCGACTGACTTCACGCACAAATGTGGTGGATGAAAAATCCATCGTGGCGGTTTTAACGTGATTTTCAAAAGCAGGATGTTCAAAATCAATCGTGAAAGTCACTTTGAAACCTTCAAAAGGTTCAAAAGCCGCCCATTTATCGCCATCTTCAACACGAATCGATTTCTTAATTCGGAGATATTTTTTGGGGCAATCTTGTTCTTGTACGCCTGCCGATTGTAATAAAAATACAAAAGGACCAGCACTGCCGTCCATAATGGGAACTTCGGCGGCAGTCACATCAATAATTGCGTTATCAATGCCCAAACCTGCAAAAGCGGACAATAAATGCTCAACCGTGGAAATTTTGACATCGCCTGAAACTAGGGTTGTTGAAAGCGTAGTTTCGCCAACATTTTCTGGCGAAGCATGAATCATGACAGGTGTTTCTAAATCGACACGGCGAAAGTGAATGCCTGTATTGGGTTCGGCGGGATGCAGCGTTAAATAAACTTGCTCGCCAGTGTGTAAGCCTACGCCTGTGGCGCGAATGGTATTTTTTAAAGTGCGCTGTTTAATCATAACGTGATTTGCCTGTTAAAAATAACGCGCCTTGAGAGCGCGTTAGTTGGCTTGTGTGCAGAATACACTGCAACAAAATATAATGCGATTAGTCGGCTTGTCGTCTTAAAAATGCGGGAATATCCAAATAATCAACATCGCCGCCTTGTTTTGGTTGTGCGCCAAAACGGGTTTCACGACCTTCGCCACGATTTGTTTGCGCCGAATGTTGACGCATAACAGTTGGTTTGTCTAAACCATCATAATTCATTGGACCGCTGCTGATATGGCGCACGGTATTCATATTTTTTTGTGGAATTTTCACTTCAACAGCAGGTGCGCCCATACCCGTTGCAACGACGGTAACTTTAATTTGGTCGTCTAAATCAGAATCAACGGAAGTGCCGATTTTAATGGTGGCATCTTCAGCGGCAAATTGCGCCACGATGTCGCCCACTTCGTTAAATTCTGCCAAGCCAATATCCGCGCCTGAAATGTTCACTAAAATACCGCGTGCGCCTTTCAAGTTAATATCTTCAAGTAACGGACAAGCAATCGCTTTTTCGGCAGCTTCACGCGCACGGTGTTCACCCACAGCAATACCTGTTCCCATAATTGCCGCGCCCATATCAGACATGACGGTACGAACGTCTGCAAAATCAACGTTAATAAAACCAGGATGAACAATTAAATCGGTAATGCCTTTAACAGCGTCTAAAAGCACGTCGTTTGCGGCTTTGAACGCATCGACTAATGACACTTTATTTCCTAAAACAGGCAATAATTTT
Organism: uncultured Methylomagnum sp.; assembly: GCA_964558865.1. Taxonomy (GTDB): domain Bacteria; phylum Pseudomonadota; class Gammaproteobacteria; order Methylococcales; family Methylomonadaceae; genus UBA10906. The sequence continues at coordinate 1,297 of CAZLGN010000233.1, read as the reverse complement.
TGATTTGGAATCGTAATTAACGAATCAACATAACGTTCTAATTCTAAAATTCCTTTTTCAGCAGAATCTTGTTTTTTCTTGCCTTCAAAAGCAAACGGTTTTGTTACCACTGCAACGGTTAAAATTCCCATGCTGCGAGCAATTTCAGCTACAACAGGAATTGCACCCGTTCCAGTACCGCCGCCCATGCCAGCGGTTAAAAATACCATGTCTGCACCTTCCAAAACTTCTCGAATTCGCCCTTTATTTTCTTCTGCTGCTAAACGACCAACTTCTGGATTTGTTCCAGCACCCAAACCTTTTGTTAATTCCACGCCTAATTGAATAATCGTGCCGAAATTTAATTTTCGTAACGCTTGAGCATCGGTATTTGCACAAATGAATTCTACGCCTTCAATGTGATTACCTGCCATGTGACTTACCGCATTATTGCCGCCACCACCAATACCAATGACTTTAATGACTGCGCTTTCGCTGTAAGTATCAATCAATTCAAATGTGTCTTTCATGTGTTTATTGCTCCTTGGATTTTTGTATTTAGTTAGTTGAAAATGTGTTTTGTGATTTTTTTATTTAAAAATTACCTTGAAACCAATTTTTTATTTTTGAGGCTAATGACCCCCCGCCGTCATGGTCGGCGATACGGTGTAAACCTTGTTGTTGATGGTGGTCGCGTCCATACATTAACAAGCCCACACCTGTGGAATGAATCGGATTTTTGACGACCTCGGTTAAACCACTGACATTTTGTGGACTACCCATTCGAACAGGCATGTGGAAAATTTCTTCCGCCAACTCAATTAAGCCCCAAACTTGCGAACTGCCGCCTGTTAAAACAATCCCCGCTGCAATTTGTTCTTCATAACCCACTCGCCGCAGTTCGGATTGCACTAATAACATTAGCTCTTCGTAACGCGGTTCGATAATGTCCGCCAACGTTTGGCGCGAAATTTTACGGAACGGTTTGTTATCGCTAATACTCGGAACTTCGATAATATCTTCGTCATCGTTTAGTAATTTCGTCATCGCGCAAGCGTAACGCTGCTTAATTTCTTCCGCATTGACCGTCGGCGTGCGTAACGCAACAGCAATATCGTTGGTAACTTGGTCGCCTGCAATGGGAATAACAGCAGTATGTTTAATCGCGCCTTCAATATAAACGGCAATATCGGTTGTGCCACCGCCGATGTCGATTAAGCATACGCCTAATTCTTTTTCATCATCCGTCCAAACCGCATTGCACGCAGCGAGTCGTTCTAACACAATGTCATCGACTTCTAAATTGCAGCGGCCAATA
>CAZLGN010000232.1:0-3199 GCA_964558865.1 uncultured Methylomagnum sp. | reverse complement strand
TTAGATTTTTCATGCTGTTAGGATAACTGATTTTTTGGAGGCTGAGTAGTTACGAAAAATCTAAAATATCATTCAAAACCGCTAATAAACCATCTGACGCGGTTTTTATTTTTTCTAAATAATTTCGAATCTCAGGCGAAATATCTTTGCTTAATGCCAATTGTGAGAAGCCCATAATCGCATTCATTGGCGTACGGAATTCGTGACTCATATTTGCTAAAAATATCGATTTTGCTTTTGTTGCGGCTTCGGCGGCTTCTTTTGATTCAATTAAGATTTTTTCTGTTTTTTTGCGCTCGGTAATATCTTCACCAATGCCAATAAGATAAAAACACTCATCAAGCAACATTCGCTCGCCGATAAAATAATAAGGAATTATTGTTCCGTCTTTTGTTAAAAATCCCGCTTCAACGGATGCAGAACCGCCATTAAATACTTCTTCAATCGCTGTTTTTATAAGCTCGCGGTCATCTTGTGCAATAAACGTTAATGCGCTATCAAAGCAAACCATCTCTTCATAAGAATATCCTGTGACTTTCTCAAAATTAGGATTCCAACGCATTATCTTACCCGTCATATCAATCATATAAAAAATGGTGGGTAAGCCATTTAAAATACTATCTGAAAATTGTTTTTCACATTGTAAATCATGATTAAGGTTAAAAATGGCTGTTTCGTTTTTCTTTCTCTCTGTCACATCAAATTTAACACCAACATATTGGATAATTTCATTATTTTCATTAAACACTGGCGCAATATGCGCTTCTTCATAATAAATTTCACCGTTTTTACGCCGATTTTTCAATTCGCCGCGCCAAACTTGACCTTGCGTGACGGTATTCCACAAATCTAAATAAGTTTCTTTGGAGGTTAATCCCGATTGCAATACACGCGGATTTATTCCTAAAACTTCTGTCGAGTTATAACCCGTTACGCGCGTAAATTGTGGATTAACGTAAATCAAATTTGCTTCTAAATCAGTAATGACAATTGACGTTGGGCTTTGTTCAATAGCTACCGTTAATGTCCGCAAACGCGCTTCAAGTTCTTTGCTTTTGCTAATGTCGGTATGTGTGCCAACCATTCGTAATGGTTCACCATTTTTATTACGGTTTGCCAACGCCGCCCGCGCAAGAATCCATTTGTAACTACCATCTTTGCAACGAAAACGAAATTCAATGGCATAATTTTCGATCTCATTTTTAAAATAGGCTTGAACGGTAGCCATTACACGTTGTTTATCGTCTGGGTGTAAAAGCATTTCAAAAGTTAAAAAACCATTTTTTAATTCATCTGTTTCATAACCGAGCATGGTTTTCCAACGCTCTGAAAATACAACGTCATTCGTTTCAACATTCCAATCCCAAACACCATCCCCAGAACCTTCCAACGCAAAACGCAGTAATTCTTCTTTATGTACGAGAGTTTCTTCAGCTTTTATTTTATCAGTAATGTTTTGTTCAATTTCATTTGCCATTTTGTCAAATGAAAGTCCCGCTTGAGCAATTTCGTCACTGCCAGCTAATTGATGATTTAAACGAAGACTGTGGTCATTCGCGTAATGATTGATAACGTCCGTTAAAATTTTAATCCGTTTTGTAATGGATTGACCTGTCGCCACAAAAATTAAAAATCCACTCAAGCCACTAATAAACAAAATCATGCCTGTTAATACGCTAAATAATTCATGCATCGGCTCAAGGATTTTATCAATTGGCACGAGTTTATAATAATGCCAATTCAAAGGCTGAATCATCATGCCAATTGCAACAAATCGCTGTTTATCAATGATTAAATTATCAACGAGCAATCGCGGTTTATTTGTGGGTTTGAGTTTAAACAAATTCAATAACGCTTGTTCATTATCGCCAAAATTCAACTTTGTATTTTCAGGTAAGGCTTCTAATTGCTTTTGCCACGCTCCAGCTAAAACAAAGTTACCTTGCTGCGTATCAATCAAAAAATGTTGCGTGTTGGAATATAACTGCTCAGATTCAAACATAAATTCAAGCGTGCCAGTGAGTGGCATATCCTCGCCTAAACTACCGATGAATTCATCACCCACATAAAGCGGATAAACCGCGCTCACCATCCATATTTTGGGAACAGGGTCAAATAATGGCGGTGTAAAACGTAGCTCTCGATTGGGATTTTCTGTTGGAGTGGCGTAAGTGAACCAAGGCGTTGAGGTGTAATCGTTATCGGCTTTTTGCTCAAACGCGAAATCAGGTAAATTTTTATCAAAAATAATTTCACTGCGATGGGGCGATAAAAACCAAACATTTTCTAAATTTTTATTTGCCGCCGCGCCGAATGTATCTAAAACTTTTTTAATGCGTAAATGGCGAATTTTTTGTAAATCGCTTTCATAGGGATTTGTTGGTAAAAAAACACCCGCTTCTAATTTGCCGTTAAATTCTGTTTTTTTATTGCGCCAAACGCCGTCTGCATTACGTTCTATGGTTTTATGAAATTCGGCGAGTTCTTGTTTTTGAATCGGTTTTTTAAGTTCTTTTTCGAGCAGTTTCGCTAACGTTTCAAGTTTGGGTTTTGAGTGTGAAAAACGTTGTGTTGCGTTATTATTTAAACGCTCGGTTATTTTTTCTAATGTGACGATTTCACTAGATAAATTTTTATGTTCGACAAATTTATAAATTAACGCCGTGCCTGGTAATGCAATCACTAAAATGCTCGTGATTACAATCAACGCCATTTTTTGACGAATGTTCATTACATTTCCTCGCCTGTTATTTCAGGTAACGTCACGAAATTTCGTAACAATAAACGCGCTTGATGATAATTCATGCTTTTTATTTCCTGACATAACGCCATAAATTCGTCTGTTTTATCCGTCGATAAATTGGCTTTCAATTCGTCTAATGTGCGTTGTGAAATGTAATCATCTTCAGCAAGTGCCGCGTCAATTTTTAACGCCACATTTTTTAAGACTTCCGAATCAATAACGGTGTTTTGTATCGCTTTTTCCGTTTGTTTTAGCGTCGAAATAACCGCAATTGCTTTATCAAATTCGGCATTAAATTCGGTAAATGTTTCGGGATTAAAAACGCCTGTTTTCAATTCGGTTTCTAACTGTGCGGTGATTTTATGCAACCGCATCGCGCCTAAATTTGCCACTACTCCTTTGAGTTTGTGCGCTAATTCTCGCGCTTGAAGGAAATCGTTTTGTGTAACGCATTCG
>CAZLGN010000231.1:0-3225 GCA_964558865.1 uncultured Methylomagnum sp. | reverse complement strand
TAGATTTTTCATGCTGTTAGGATAACTGATTTTTTGGAGGCTGAGTAGTTACGATAATTTTTTGAAATCATCAATTCCAATGTTAGGGGCTGAGTTCAAGTCAACAAATCCTGTTCTTATTTCTCTTGCCGAAATTAACGGAATCCCTTCGGGAATATATTCAGGACGCACTGTTAATCCATAGGTTATTAAAGTTAGTGCATTTCCAAGCGTTTTAAATTCCCACCCCTTCGGATTCGTCACAGGGTCGCCAAACATCTCAATAAAAATGGACTGCGTGAGTTTATCGAGTTGCGCCAAGGCTTCACGGCGTTTTGCTCTGAGCGCGTCGGCTTGGTCGAGAATCGCGGCTATGCGGCGTTGTTCTGGGAGTGGGGGAACAGGAATTACTAATTGCCCAAATTTAGATTTGTTCACAATTGGCACTGTTGTCGCTGGCGCAATCGTTTCTAACTTTCTCTTTAACGTTTTACACGCATAAAAACCATAACGAGGAAAAACTCGACTCGAATCAAATTCGATAGAATTTATTTGTTGATTTGTTACCAATGAACATCCCGCCATTCCTATTTTCCCAAGCGAACCAATGCAACAAATTAGAATGGCTCCCTCATTCAAAAGTCGCGCATTATCAGCCCCCTTTTTACTAATAGTTCTAGGTGTTTTTGTGATGGGGTCGTCTTTTTCTAAATCTGCTGGAGTAACAAAAGGAATATCGCCTTCCCAGAAACTTTGGTCAGTTGTAGATGGCGTTGAACCTGTTGTAATAACGCCTAAATTGTCTAAAGATTCAAATGTCCAGCTCACAACATCCCCTCAAAATCTTTCATTCCTGACCACCAAATAAATTTTCCAAGTCACTCAACAGAACAATTTTTAATGTTTTGGAATTTTCGCTGGCGGCTTTAGCTAATCGGTAGTCATTTGTCCAAAATTGCTCGCAATCTGAATTTAACGCGGCGGCTAAATGCAACGCATCAGGTGTTTTTAGGCGGTAATTAACGCGCACATCTGTCGCTTTTTCAAAAACCGTTTTATCCAAACTCAGCATTCGACAATGTTTAAAAAACTGGTCGTAAGTGTTTAAAAAAGGTTGTTGATTTTCACGGATTGCTTTAATTCTGGCTTCAAGTCTGACTAATTCGCTACTAAAAATTGTTTTGCCGCGCAACGCCGACTTTATCATTTTTTGTTGTTTTTCATTACCTTCAACCAAATGAATCACAATACAGGCATCTAAATAAACCGAGGTCATCAATTATCGTCCCAGCTATTACGTTCTTCATTGATTTGTTTTTCGATGTCTGTACTCGACCGCCCTTGCGCGTTAAGTGGTAGCGAATCTAAAAAATCCGCCATGTTTTCATTGTTATCGTTTTGGCTAGGTTTTTCGTAAATCACGGCAATTCTCACTTTTCCCGCTGGAATTTCATCGGGTAGTCTTATATTGAGCGAATGATTAACGGGCAAATAGGCTTCTGTTTCAAAATAGGCTTGCATGGTTTTCTCCCTAATCTAGCATTGCGTTTAATTCTTTCATTCCCGCTTGAATTTCATCTTCAAGTTGGGCTAATTTTGCCAGTATTTCTTTGGGGGCAATGTGTTCAACTTCTTCGTGAATGACTTCTTTATAACGATTGATGGACAGGTCAAAACCGTTTGCCACAATATCCGCCAGCGGCACACAAAAACTTTGCTCTGTGCGAGTGCGTTGAATTTCATCGCTTGAACGTAATTCCCAACGCTTCAACACATCAGGCAAATTATTTTTTGCGTGTTCTTCTGCGGATAACGTCACGGCTGGCGATACGCCGAGTTTTCCATCAGCTAAAAGCGGTTGCCGTTTATCGTCTAAACTCCAGCCATCGGCTTGCAAATCATAAAACCAAACATTATCTGTGCCGCCTGAATTGGTTTTGGTAAATAACAAAATCGCGGTTGAAACACCCGCATACGGTTTGAAAGCTCCAGACGGTAACGAAATCACCGCATCGAGTTTTTGTTCTTCAACGAGCATTTGACGCAGTTGTTTGTGCGCTTTAGACGAGCCAAACAACACGCCATCAGGCACAATCACCGCCGCACGTCCACCTGGTTTAAGTAAGCGCAAAAATAGGGCTAAAAACAGCAATTCTGTTTTCTTGGTTTTGACGATAGCGAGTAAATCTTTCGCGGTATTTTCATAATCGAGCGAACCCGCAAACGGTGGATTTGCCAAAATGAGCGAGTATTTTTCTTCGTCGCCTGCGTGGTCTTGGGCAAGTGAATCTTGATAGCGAATATCAGGATTATCAACGGCATGCAAAGCCATGTTCATACTGCCAATGCGTAACATGGTGTTATCGAAGTCGTAACCGTGAAACATGGCATGATGAAAATGTTCACGCGCCGTTGCATCGCGCAGAATTTCAGGGTGTTTCTCGCGCAGATATTCACCTGCCGCCACCAAAAAGCCGCACGTTCCACTGGCAGGGTCACAAATTACATCTTTTGCATTCGGCGCAGTGAGTTCAACCATCAGTTGAATAATATGGCGTGGTGTTCTGAATTGCCCATTTTGCCCCGCGCTGGCGATTTTACTGAGCATATATTCATAAAGGTCGCCTTTTGTGTCGCGGTCTTCCATTGGGACATGGTCGAGCATATCAACGACTTTTGCTAATAACGCAGGTGTTGGAATGGTGAAACGGGCATCTTTCATGTGATGCGCGTAGGTTGAACCATCGCCACCCATATTTCGCAAAAACGGAAATACATGGTCATTCAGCACATCGTACATTTCAGCAGGTGCAAAGTGTTTAAAACGTGACCAGCGCAAATCGTTGTAATCACGTCCTTTGCTGTCAGAACCTTCGGGAAATATGCGCCGTTCCATTGGCTTTTTGAGATGCACCGATTTGTTTTCTTCGAGCGTGTGCAAGTCGTCAAGCCGACGCAAAAATAACAAATAAGTGATTTGTTCCATGACTTCAAGCGGGTTTGAAATACCGCCCGACCAGAATGAATTCCAGATTGAATCGATTTGGCTACGAAGTTCGCCTGTGAGCATTTGCTGTCCTTGTTGTGTTATCTATGAATTTTCAGATGCAAAAAAGAAACCGCCTATCGGTGGATAAATAACTTTCACTTTTCGAAAAATTAAAGCCTTTAATCTTGTACCAAAATTTAATTTTTTTGTAACTACTCAGCCTCCAAAAAATCAGTTATCCTAACAGCATGAAAAAT
>CAZLGN010000230.1:0-3241 GCA_964558865.1 uncultured Methylomagnum sp. | reverse complement strand
CTTTAATTTCAGGTGCCAACATTCCGCTGATGGATTTTTTAACTTCGTCAATCGCTTCATACATAATGCTGTAATAATGCAAATCGACACCGCGTTCTTCAATCAATCGGCGCGAAGTGGCATCAGCACGAACGTTGAAGCCCATCAAAATTGCGCCAGATGCCAACGCTAAATTCACGTCGCCTTCGTTAATACCGCCCACGCCACCATAAACAACTTTTACTTCTACTTCATCATTCGACAATTCGATTAACGAACTGCGTAAGGCTTCTAAACTGCCTTGAACATCAGTTTTTAATACTAAATTCAACGAGGCTAATTCGCCTGCTTTCATTCGGTTAAACACATCTTCCAACGAAGTCGCTTGTTCTGCGTGACGTTTGAGGCGTTTTCTATCTTCACGATGTTTCGCTAAATCTTTCGCCACACGTTCATTTTGAACCACTAAGAATTCGTCGCCCGCATTCGGTGTTCCCGATAAACCCAAAATCTCTACAGGTTCACAAGGCCCAGCAGTTTTAATCGTTTTGCCAAGTTCATTAAACATGGCGCGAACGCGCCCGTATTCATGACCACACAACACCATTTGTCCACTTTCAAGCGTGCCGCGTTGAACCAAAATCGTCGCTACTGCACCACGTCCTTTGTCTAAACGTGATTCGATAACAATCCCAGAAGCCGCGCCTGCGATAGGAGCTTTTAATTCTAAAATTTCAGTTTGAACAATCAACGATTCAATCAAATCATCAACGCCTTCACCCGTTTTCGCTGAGATTTTTAAGAATTGAACGTCGCCGCCCCATTCTTCCGCCAACACATTTAATACCGACAATTCTTGCATGACTTTGTCAGGATTTGCGCCAGGTTTATCCATTTTGTTCAGTGCAACAATAATCGGTACCTTTGCGGCGCGAGCGTGTTCAACGGCTTCTTTGGTTTGTGGCATTACGCCATCATCTGCCGCGACAACGATAATAACTACGTCAGTGACATCAGCCCCCCGCGCACGCATGGCGGTAAATGCCGCGTGACCTGGTGTATCTAAGAATGTAACCGAACCGTGGTCGGTTTTAACTTGATACGCGCCGATGTGTTGGGTAATTCCACCCGCTTCACCCGCTGCAACGCGCGTTTTACGAATGTAATCAAGCAATGACGTTTTACCGTGATCGACGTGTCCCATAATTGTAACGATTGGCGCACGCGGTAAATCTGGATAGATTTCGTCTTCGGTCACTTCAGCGAGCATTTCTTTTTCAAAATCGTCGTCGCTTTGCATAATCGGCGTATGCCCCATCTCTTCAACCAAAATTGCCGCTGTATCTTGGTCAATCGTTTGGTTGATGGTCGCCATAATGCCAAGTTTCATTAAATGCTTAATTGCCATTGCGGCTTTGACATTCATTTTGTTAGCCAAATCCGCGACAGAAATCATTTCAGGAATCGTGACTTCATAAACAATTGGCGCGACGGGCATTTCAAATTGATGCTTGCCGTCATTCGGCACAAAACGTTGCGCTTGTTTGCTGCCCGCGCCTTTTTTCTTATTTTTATTGCGATTATTGCCTTCGTTACGGTTTCCGTCATTACGATTGCCACTTGTTGACGTTCCTGCTCCGCCACCCGCATTATTATTTCCTCGCACACCCGCATTATTATTTCCTCGCGGTGGCGCATTGTTCGCACCACGCGGCGGAGCATTGACTCGCGCTGGCGCATTGGCATTGGCAGGACGAGCCGCAACGGTAGTCGGATTCGCAGGTGATGCTACCGTATTACTTGGGCGTGTTGTCGCATTGTTATTATTGTTAGTTCGCGGGGCGTTATTATTCGGGCGCGGCGCATTGTTATTCGGACGAGGCGCATTATTATTTGGGCGAGGCGCATTATTGTTTGGGCGAGGCGCATTATTGTTCGGTGTACCCGAATTAGCATTACGCGGGCGTTGTTGCTGCTGTGCTGGCGGATTGAGTTTTGCCGCTGCATTTGCCCGCACACGTTCTGCCGTGCGGTTAATAGAATCTTCCAGACGCTGTTCTTTTTCCAACTGCTGTTTGCGAACTTCATCTTCTTTCGGTTTTAGCGGTTTATCAGACTTCGTTTTTTTGTCTTCTTTTATCGCTACCGCAAACTTCGATTCCAAAACAACCTCGGGGTCTTCCAACTCAAAATCATCAATAACAACAGGTTTTTTCGGTTTGTGATTTTCTTTGTACGTTTTTTCAACGGCGACTGGCGCAACATCCGCTGTCGGCGTAGATTCAATCTCAACCGTTTTAATCGCTGCAATTTCAACAACAGGTGCTTCAACAACCGTGGCTTTTTCAACAGCCGTTTCCACGACAGGTGCAATTTTAACGTCAGTTTTTTCAACAACAGGCTGTTCACGTTTGATGTAGGTTTTTTCTTTACGCACTTCAACACTAATTGTTTTTGTCGCAGTACCTGGAACGCTAACTTGCTTTAATTCGCTGACTTTACGGCGTTTTAATACGACGCGATTGGGTACATTTTCAGCTTCTGAACCGTGACGTAATCGTAAATGTGCGAGCAATTTCGTTTTTTCTTCTTCGCTAATTTCGTCGTCCGCTTTCGTTGCAGGCACGCCCGCTTCTTTTAATTGCACTAATAAACGATCCAATGGAATTTTGACGATTTCAGCTAACTGTCGTACTGTCTTTTTACTCATAATTTTCTCTCCTCATTACGCGCTTGTCGCATCAGCAAACCAAGGTTCACGCGCCTTCATAATTAGTTTGGCGGCGAGATCTTCGTTCACGTTCGTGAAATTCAATAAATCTTCTATTGAAAGTTCGGCTAAATCGTCTAACGTCGTTACGCCATTGTTGTTCAGTGCTTCTTCCAATTCGCGAGTCATGCCTTCCATATTCGACAAAGTTATTTCGACTTCAACTTTTTCAGACTCTGGATTTTCAATGACTTCTTCGGTAGCAATTGCGCTAATTAACAACGCATCTTTAGCGCGACTGCGTAATTCTTCAACGATGTCTTCATCAAAATCTTCAATTTCAAGCATTTCATTTGCTGGAGCGGAGGCAATTTCTTCAATAGTATTGAAACCCACGCTGACCAAAATGACGGCAATTTCTTCGTCGATGTCCAACAAATCCATAAACATTTGCTTGGTTTTGTTTGTTGCCGCCTCGTTGTTTTCTTTCGCTTCAGCAAACCAAGGTTCACGCGCCTTCATAATTAGTTTAGCGGCGAGTTCTTCGTTCAC
>CAZLGN010000229.1:0-3274 GCA_964558865.1 uncultured Methylomagnum sp. | reverse complement strand
TTAAAGCACCTCCCCCTGCCTCCGCTTCGCTACGGCTTCCCCCTCCAAAGGGGGAAAAACTATTAAAATCGATTTCCCCCCTTTGGAGGGGGGCAGGGGGGAGGTGCTTTAAATTTATCGTCCAAAATTTCTCAAATTCTTGTTCTAAATTTTCAGGCGACAAAAACAACTGTTCAGGCGCAAGCGCGTCTTTTTTTCGCAATTCAAACCGACTTTTCACCGTTCCATCAAAATCGGCAATCGCTGCTTCTAAATTCGGCAACGTGACAAAAATCGTATTTTTCGGCAAATAATCAAACAACGTCGCTTTTTCGTGTTCTTCAAATGGAAATTCACGCGCGGGCAAAATCGTGAAAGTCTCAATTTTTTCATCAGTCGAAAACGCCCGCTGACTTTCAACATCAAATGCGCGAATGGCTTTCAAAATTCCATTTTCACAATCCAACCGCAACGGCACACGATTTCCTTGCGCGAAAATATCTAAAATTGTGCCATGCAATGCAAATTCGCCGTGCGTGAAAACTTGCGAAACGGGCTGATAATCGCGCTGTTTAAGTTGCTGAGAAATATCTGAAAGCGAATCGCCAATTTTAAAAACTAATTTCTGCGCGGTTAAAAAATCGGGCGGCGTGATGCGATTCATCAAAGTATTTGCCGCAACAATCAACGCGCCATTTTCAATCGTTGGCAATAAATTCAAGGTTTGCAAACGCTCTGAGACAATTTCAGACAATGGCGAAAATACGTCATAAGGCAAAATTTCCCAATCAGGAAAATGCAAAATTGGCTTTGAATGATTGAGAAAAAAGGCTATTTCATGTTCAAGTTGCCACGCGCTGTGTGCGTCGGGTGTCACGATAACAAATAAATGTGGTTGTGATTGAATCGCGCTTGCAAGGGCAAGCGCGTCAACACAATTGCTTAAATTTGACCAATTTACTAGCGGTTGTTTTTTGTTTGGAAAAGGTAAATTAAATGTATTTGTTAGCATGGCAAAAAATTACAAAATGTTAATCAATTCAGGACGTTTTTCGAATAACGTTTGGCTGCTAATAAAGCCTAAATGTCCTGCTCTGTAAGCGTGTAAATAAACAAAAATATCTGCTGGCAACTTTTCAGAATCAATCAAAATAAAACCATCCGAATGTTCTTCTACCCATATTTTTAAGACTTCAGGCGAATTTAATACCACCAATGGCTGCGACAATCGTCCCGTAAATTGAAATTGCCCGTGATATTTTCCCGTATAAAATGCGACTGGCTTATTTTCAGCGCGAAATTGCGCGATTTTTTCAGCAATCGGTTTAGTATCAAAGCGTTCAGCATTAGATTCTAAATAACACATTGCTAAAAATGTCGGCACAATAATTGACGGGATACAGGTGTAGAAAATAATGTGTTTAACATTTTTGATTGACGTTAAAAATATACCGAATGGCAAACCAAGCAAAATGCAAAATGCAAAAATGGTTGACAGATTCCCGCCTAACGTTAAATTTTTAACCCACTGACAATACTGATTTAACACAGGAAAAATGGTTGCCGCTATAACTAAAAACATGAACAACATAAAAACGGAAAAATACGCTTTTTGCCATGCTAGAATTTCTTTGATTTCATCAGCAGCTCGCGCCAATAACAACGCTAATGCGGGCATTAACGGCAATAAATAATGAATCCGTTTCCCACTCACCAATGAAAATGCAATAAAAACGGGCAATATCCACGCAACACAAAATCGCACGCCGTGATCGTTTAACGTTAAATTTTTCGCACCTTGCCAAAGCGGTTTGAAAAAAATCCACGGCAATAATAACAACGGCAAACGTTCTAAATACCAAAACCACGGCAATTGATGAGCGAATGATTTAACTAATCGCCCACTAGTTTGTCCCAAAAAAATCGCGTTTCGATACGCTTCGCCGCCAGAAATTCCTGCTGGAATTGCCCATGCTAATGCCAAACTCGTGCCAATTAAAACGGCGACTCCTATTTTTAAATACCAAATTTTCCAAATGAAATGCACAGCTTTATTTTGAATCCACCACGGCGCAAGCAAGGCAACGGGTAAAATTTGTAACAATACAACGGGGCCTTTGCTGAATACACCGCCACCAATGGCGAAACCCAATAAAAATACGTCGCGCCACGAATTCGATTGCGAAAGTTTCAATAAACTGTAAATCGCCAATAAGACAAAAAACGCCAACAACATATCGAACATGGTTAGCGTGCTAAAAATTAACCAAAACGAAGTGCCGAGTAAAATCAGCGGCGTAATTTCAGAAACTTGCGGGCGGTCGCGCCACAATTTTCGTGCTACCAAACCCGATAATAGCGTTGAACCCAGCGCAAATAACGGTGAAATAACACGCGGTGTCCAATCATTCACACCGAAAATCCACCAACTTACAGACATCAACCAAAATAATAAGGGGGGTTTGTGACTGTAGGTTTCGCCATTTAAATGCGGGACTAAAAAATCACCACTCCCCCACATTTCCCAAGCTACGGTAACGTAACGGGTTTCGTCGATGGGCATTAGTGGACGAATAAACAAATTCACCAGAATGAGGACGCACCATAAAATGAAAACTTGAAACATGAAAAATTTATGACCGCGCCAAAAATAATCGATTCAAAGCAGAATGAATTTCATCAATGCCGCTTTTTTTCAATGCCGAAAACAGTTGCAACGTTAACGGCATAGGCAATTCGCTCAACGCTTTTTCTACTTGCAACATCGTATTTTTTGCCGAGCCAAAGTTTAGTTTGTCCGCTTTGGTCAAAATAATATGCAACGGTAATTCAGTGTGTTGACACCATTCAATCATTTGCCAATCGAATTCCGTCAATGGATGACGCACGTCCATCACTAAAACCATGCCACACAACGATTTACGTTTCGTTAAATAGGTTTGCATCAATTCGTGCCATTTCTTTTTGACGGGTAACGGTACTTTTGCGTAACCATAACCAGGTAAATCAACAAAGCGTTGGTTGGCGTTAATCTCAAAAAAATTCAAGGCTTGCGTGCGTCCTGGTGTTTTACTGGTTCGTGCTAAACCTGTTTGGCGCGTGAGTGTGTTAATAGCACTCGATTTCCCCGCATTAGAACGTCCCGCAAAGGCAATTTCTAAACCTAAATCAGGCGGTGTCGCTTTTAAATCTGGCGAGCTGTTAATAAATTGGGCTTGAAAATACTGCGGATTCATGGTGTCTCGCGTAGAAGGTTGATTTGGGTTAGAATTTAAGCACACACGCGGCTTTGTGT
>CAZLGN010000228.1:0-3282 GCA_964558865.1 uncultured Methylomagnum sp. | reverse complement strand
ACGCGAATTTGAATACACCACCGTCGTCGAAAGCGTTGATTTGCTGATTTCAACAATTCAGGAACGTTTGAAAGTTGAAAAATGAGCGAACTAACAGATTATTCATTTGCACCATTCTGTGGGATTGAGAGCTTTAGTTTTTTTACGAATCCCAAAATACAAACTCGCTCTATCGTGACCTCCGCTTAAACCGACAGAGGCTATCACGTCGCCCGAAGTGACTACATCACCCACTTTTTTATATAAACTTTGATTGAAAGCGTAAAGACTAATAAAACCTTTCCCGTGATCGACAATAATAATCAAGCCATAACCGCGCATCCAATCCGCATAAACCACCTTGCCGTCAGTAATGCTGTGAATTTCAGTGCCTTCATCGGCGGCAATAATCACACCGTCTGATTTTCCTTCTACTCGCGCGGCACCAAATTTTTGCATCAATTCTCCTTTGACAGGCCACGGTAATTCGCCTTTTAATTTGGCAAAATCTCCTTCTAATTGTGGAAAAGTATCCGTTGCTGCCAGAGCTTTTAATGGCATTTCTTTCGTCGCCACGATGGGGTCTTCTTCGCTCAATTTTGGCGCGATAATCGCTGTATCCGCTTCAATTTGTAAGTGCTTTTTACGCAATGAACGGGCTTTTTCAATTTCAGAATTTAAATCGCTATTCGAATTTTGTAACGTTGAAAGTAAATTCTTCAAAGCGGATTCACTGTCTTGCAACCGATTGATTTGTTGTTCATTCGAGAGAAAATCAGGCGCGGCGTGTCTCAACAATTGAGCGCGTTGTTTTCTAATCGCCTCTACCGAATTTTGTTCAAGCCGTTTTTGCCCTAAATTTTGTTCCAATTGCGCGGTTTCGGTTTCATTTTGTTTTTTCAAATGTTCCAAGCGGTGCAAGGTTTCACTCGTGCTAGTCAATTGATTCACGCGCCGCGTATTCAAATAATCGTAATACGCCATCATGCGGCTGGTCAAAATAGGGTCTTGTTGATTGAGCAATAATTTAAGTCGCTCTTTGTGTCCCATCGCGTACATAGTTTTGATTTGTCCCGCGAGTTCGTCATTTTGCTTGCTAATTTCTAAGGTCAACGCTTGAATTTCGGTGTGAATTTTCGCTAGATTTTGTTTTTGTTTAGCGGTTTGATTTTCTAAGGTTTTCAACAATGCCGTCGTATTGCCATAAAGTTTATCGAGTTCAGCGAGTTGATTATTTAACAACGCCGCTTGCGCCTGTTTATCGACAGAAATGTTCGCTTCGCGAGCAGTTAAAATTTCAGCGTGACTGCTCATCACGCTGAAAATCAAGAATAATTTAAAACAGATTTTTAACATCAATCAACGCAACAACGATTTGCCGCTCATTTCGACAGGTTGTGAAAGTCCTAAAATTGCTAACATTGTCGGTGCAATGTCTGCTAAATTTCCACCTTCTGCTAACGTGCCACTTCCTTCAACATAAACCAACGGCACAACATTCGTCGTGTGTGCGGTGTGGGCTTGGTGTGTGACTTCGTCGGTCATTTGTTCAATGTTGCCGTGATCGGCGGTGACAAGCATTCGACCACCGACAGAAATTAACGCATCCAAAATGCAATTTAATGATTGGTCAATTACTTCAACTGCCGCAATTGCCGCTGTTAAATTGCCCGTATGTCCCACCATGTCGCAATTTGCGAAGTTGCAAATAATCACGTCATGTTTTTCTTCGACAATGTCTTTCACCAAATGATAAGTGACTTCGGGCGCACTCATTTCAGGTTGCAAATCGTAAGTTTTTACCTTTGGCGACGGAATTAAAATGCGGTCTTCGCCCGCAAACGGTTCATCACGTCCGCCGTTAAAAAAGAAAGTAACGTGCGCGTATTTCTCCGTTTCAGCGATACGCAATTGCGTCAAACCTTGTTGCGACAAATAATCGCCCAAACTGTTTTTTAAATCTGGCGAGGTGAAGGCAATCGGATAATTAAATTTTTCGTGATATTGCGTCAAGGTCGCAAAATAACCGTGATGCGGCGGATGATTACGTTCAAATTTATCAAACGTTGGTTCAGTAATCGCCTGACTAATTTCACGCGCTCGGTCAGAACGGAAATTCATAAATACCACCGAATCGTCTAAATCAATTGAAACGACAGATTCTTGCGTTTCGGCGATTAACGTTGGCAACACAAATTCGTCTGTTTCGCCGCGTTCGTAAGCCGCGTCTAAACCTGCTTGCGCCGTCGTTGCAAAATATGGCGCGTTAGTTTTCATCAACATTTCGTAGGCTTGCGCGACACGTTCCCAACGATTATCTCTGTCCATTGCGTAAAAACGTCCTGTAATTGACGCAATTTGTCCCGCGCCACAATCCGCCATTTTTTGTTCTAAAAATGCAAATGAACTCGCGGCACTTTTGGGCGGTACGTCACGACCGTCTAAAAATGCGTGAACATAAATTTTTTCCAAACCACGTTTTGCAGCGAGTTCAACCATCGCGGCAATTTGTGCTTCGTGACTGTGAACGCCACCCGCAGAAAGCAAACCCAAAATGTGTAACGCTTTGTTTTTTGATTTTACTTCGTCAGCGGCTTGGCATAAAACCGCATTTTCAAAAAAACTGCCGTCCACAATTGCGTCATTGACTAACGAAAAATCTTGTGGAATATAACGCCCACAACCGATGTGTAAATGTCCAACTTCTGAATTTCCCATTTGACCATCTGGCAAACCGACGACGTGTCCCGAACACTGCAAATACGTCATCGGATACGTTTTTTGCAATTTGTCCCAACAAGGTGTTTTTGCCATAGCAATAGCATTATTTTCGATTTCTGGCGAATAACCAAAGCCGTCTAAAATCAACAAAACCAAGGGCTTAATACGTTGAGTCATGATTTTTTCTCTGTGTGTGTTAGGGCGTGTGCCGCGCATTATAGCAGGCAACTACGCCACTGATTGCTTGCTATCAGCCGCGATAATCGGCGATTTTGTCAAAATTTAAATACTGATACGTTTCATCAGCCGTTTCGTTAATTTGCACGGCGTAAGCCATATATTCTGCAACGGTTGGAATTTTGCCCAAAATTGAACACACTGCGGCTAATTCCGCTGAAGACAAAAACACATTTGTGTTGTCGCCTAAACGATTTGGGAAATTGCGTGTTGAGGTTGAAACCACCGTTGCACCTTCTTTCACGCGAGCTTGATTTCCCATGCAAAGCGAACAACCAGGCATTTCTAATCGTGCGCCCGCTTTTTCAAAGGTGTCATAAACGCCTTCTTTTTGAAGTTGCGACA
>CAZLGN010000227.1:0-3323 GCA_964558865.1 uncultured Methylomagnum sp. | reverse complement strand
ACCGTTTGCAGTATGAAACGCACGGTACACCGATAACACGCGGCATTCACAAGTCAAAACAGTATCGCGGCAAAGTCTATTGCTTTGTTCACCACTGGCGCAACGATAACGACGGCAAAACCTATCCCACCATTACCTTTGGTACACACAAGCACGGCGGCATTAGCGAAACCTTCAATGGGTATCGTGAAGTCATGGCGGCAAAAGGTTATTCAAACGAATGGATAACACGCCAACTCCCGCCTCCATTACCTAAATTTGACGTAGTACCACCGATTGAATCACTTGAACGGTGGCAAATTGACGCGCTCAATGCGGCACGAGCAGCGTTTGATTCGGCAAATAATGAAAATGTTGCAACACATGATTACATTCTAAAAAAAGGGATTTCTACAGAAGGTTGCGACATTCGGCGCGTAGTCGGTGGCAAGTTCGATAACTGCTTGTTAATTGCCATTAAAGATTCAATCGGCATGGTCATTGGTTATCAATCCATCGATTCTAAAGGAACTAAGAAATTTATCGGTCGTGTCAGCGGTGGCGTAATTGTTATCGGCGATAAATCACAGGTGCAATTCGGCGCAATTTATTGTGAAGGATTAGCGACGGGATTATCCATTTACCACAGTAACAGCGGCGTAAAAGGCGAATTAAATAACGCCCGTCAATTGCCCGTAGTTGTGTGTTTATCAGCCCATAATCTACGTCATGTTGTTACCAGTAACGCCGTTAAATACGGCGCAGACGCAATTAACTTCTATTCCGACAACGATTGCGGCAAAGAAAGCGGCAACACAGGCGTGTTTGTTGCACTGCAAACTTGCAAACAATTCGGCATCAAATCATTCATGTTGCCTGTGAGTGAAAATGGCGAGAAATGCGACTTTAACGACACGCTTAAATTCCAAAAAGTGCGTGTACCCAAAAACTGGTTGGAGTATTTAGCGGCACTGGTCAAAGTTGCACCAACCCAATCACTAAAACGCCATTGGCAACGATTAGCCTTAGCTTATGCCGATACTGTACCTGCTACTCGTAGCATTGAAGATTGCGTGAATGCCGTCGTCGCCGTCACCCGTTTGCGCGGTGTAGATGTACAAGAAGCCGCAACAAGTTTAATTCGTCGGTCAGTTAAACGCCGATTAGAACGGGTACGCAAACGCCAAACAATCGTGGATAAAACGGTTTTTAATACGATTGATAACGTAGACGGTTTAGCCCCTGTTGACGTTGCAGCACGAATTAAAGCACGCAGTATTTTTGATAAAACCCTAACCTTTGATAATCGCGGCATGGGCGGGAATAAAACCAATACAATGGTTGAACGCGCAAAGCATTTAACAGGCGGGATTGCCTACATTTCACCGCTTACTTCGGTCTGTAAGAATTCAGGTGATAGATTAGGATTCTTTGATTATCAAAGTGTTTCACCTGCTTTTGTTAGCAGTCACCGCGTTAATTTGTCACTGTGCATCAATTCGATTGTTAAATTTGCCATCGCGCAGAACTTTACACACTTATTTATTGATGAAGCGGCGGCGGTTTATGCGGCTATTTTTGATGACACGGGAACACTCAAAGACAATCAGCAACCAATTGTAGATGAATTAAAAGCTGCCTTTGCAGTGATGGATTCGATACTGATTGCCGATGCGGGATTAAACGATACCGTTGTCGCATTCTTCAAATCGTTGGTGGATGATAAAACCGTTACGTTAATTGAAACTACTCCGCAAATAAGCGAGAAAAATCATTGGTTACTTCAAAACCATGCACACAGTCACGAGTTTATTTTGCGTGATGTTAGAGCGGGAAAACGCGGTGTTGTGGCGTGTGATACCGTTGCTAATGCCATTGAAGTACACAAATTCTTGGTCAAAAATGGGGTCAATCCCAGTCGTATTTTATTAGCCACTGGTGAGAATAATGGCGATGAAAATCCGTTAGCATTCATCGAAAAACCTAACAGTCACGCCTATCAGTATGACGTGGTGATTCATTCGCCCATTATTCGCAGTGGTACTTCCATTGAGTATGCCGATTATTCCTTCTCTTATTTATTGTACGACGGCATCATTTCAACGGCTGATGCTATGCAAATGCTGGGACGAAACCGTTGTGCAACCGATTGTTATGTTTCCTTTGGCAAATTGATTGATAAAACACGGCTTACGGATTTTGAACTATTGCTGAACGGTGAAGTCGAAAGCCGTGTAAGTGAAATGAATAATAAAGGCATCGAAATAACGGTTGAAGAACTACGCGCAAAATACAACCATTTAGCGACCTTGCGCCATGAATTTACGGCGGATAAAAATGCCGATTTAAACGACTTCAAAAACAACTTTTTATTATTTGGTGAAATTAGCGGACGGAACTTTGTGCGAGTTCTAAGTGATGCAACGATGAACAAAAATCTTAGCAAAGAAGTGAAAGCCGAACGGGTAGCCAACAGATTTAATGCTGAAATTAAAACGGAATCGGAATGCCAACAACTCGAGAATTCAAACCTGCATACACAAGCACAAACCGATGCCATAAAACGCCATAAAACGGTGCGAATGGTGGGAAGTGACGATATAACACTTGCCGATGTTGCTAATGAATTAGACGGTAAAGCAGATGTGTTAGACGCATTCGAGTTTGTAAATAAAAAGAAATCTGAATTAAACGCGCTTGATAAAGCCGAAGTTTTAGCTACAGGCACATTGAAATTCTCACGGGTATTACTACAAAAGGCGATTCTTGATGTTGTTAAACCGTTGCAACGCGCCTCTGAAAATGGCGGGATTACACGCAAGGATTTTGAGAAGTCCGCAGACCAACTCGAAAAACACGCTGCAATTTTAGCGTTGGCAAGATTTGGTGAAGGGAATCTAAAACTGGGTAACTTCAAGAAAATAAGTCGAGTTCGACCTGGTGCGACCATCAAGCATTTTGCCGCTAAAATTGGCTATGACATTAACAATATTTCAGTGACACATAAACGCCGAATTTATGAATTGAAACCAAATGAGGATATATCGCGCTATGCCACTAATAGAAAGGGATTGGCTACTATGGAGAAGGGGCTTTAAGTGTGGTTTTATTCTAAGAAAATAACCATTGTTAACGCCCCTGAAAAGCAATTAAAAATTGCAATACTAAAGCAATGGATTCAGATTTCATTCATATTGAATAAATACCAATGTGAAATTACAATGATTTTATTTTAACGTTAAACTGATATGGTAATAAGATGATTATTGTCGTGGGCGGAATTAAAGGTGGTTCAGGTAAGAGTACCGTTGCAACCAATTTAGCGGTGATGTGTGCGATTGCAA
>CAZLGN010000226.1:0-3348 GCA_964558865.1 uncultured Methylomagnum sp. | reverse complement strand
GTTTGTTCTGGCAGGATGTCGTGCATCCCGCGAATTGCTTGGATATTTGCCATAAATTTCTATTTTTGTTGTCGTTTTAATACATCACTGATGTTACGCAGTCGTCATAATAATCGATATATCGTAGGGGTTCACTGCGTGAACCCTTATAAACACAACGTGCCATTGATACGATTTTGTTATGCGGGCGTACGCAGTACGCCGCCTACAAAATTTTTGCGTACATCAGATCAGTTACATAAAATAATGCTTTGAAACACTGCTACTTTTCCGCAGGCAATCCTGCAAATTCAAACAATAATTCCAATTCTTTTGCGCCCAATTCATAACATTTGCCTGTGCGTAAGCCATCCGACAAAACAACAGGCCCGTAACGCACACGCATTAAACGGCTTACAACGACATTTTGCGCTTCCCACAAACGCCGCACTAACCGATTTCGACCTTCACTGACAACGACGTGATACCACTTGTTTGCGCCTTCTCCGCCCATGAAATAAATTTGGTCGAATTTCGCAATACCATCTTCAAGTGCAACGCCTTGTTTGAGTAATTCTATTTTTTCTTCAGGCACTTCGCCCAAAATTCGCACCGCATATTCGCGTTCTACTTCAGTCGAAGGGTGCATCAACTTATTTGCCAATTCGCCGTTATTCGTAACCAGCAACAAGCCCGACGTGTTCACGTCCAAACGCCCCACCGAAATCCAACGTGACGTGTCCAATTTTGGCAAGTTCGCAAAAATTGTTGGACGACCTTGCGGATCATTGCGCGACACAATTTCGCCCGTCGGTTTGTGATAAATCAATACGCGCGTTGGTTGGTGTTCAAATTTATCCCAATGCACCACACGATCATTGAGTTGTAAATAATCGCCCGTTTTCAAATGCACGCCGTGTGTGACTAAAACACCGTTAATTTTTAAACGTCCTTCGTCAATCCAACGCTCAACTTCACGTCGTGACGCAAGTCCGCCACGCGCTAACACTTTTTGAATCCGTTCACCGCCAGTCGGAGTTTCAGTTTCAATGCGTTTTGCAATTGGGGCAGTCGCTTTATTTACACGACGTGATTTTGGTTGATTAAATTTACTTGGCTTCGCCTTATCACTCGTCGTGATAGATTTTTTAAGTTGTTTGGTTTTCACATTTTTCCTGTAAAAGTTATAAGACATTCTTCGCAAATTTTTATATTTCGATACGAATCACGCTTGATAAAAATTTGCTTGTGTTGTGGTGATAATTGCGGGGAATTTTAACACAGGATAGCTTTTGCACCGCCCTATCTGAAAGCGGTAATAAAAATTGCGTTGTGGTAAAGCCCTTATACGCTTTGCGTTTGTGCTAATATCGCTGCCATTTAACACAAAATCATTGTCATAAAATGAAAATCCATTTAAAAACATTAGGTTGTCGTTTAAACGAAGCCGAATTGGAAACATGGGCGCAAGCCTTTCAAGCACAAGGTCACGCCATCACTCGTGATATTTCTCACGCGCAATTAGTTGTCATCAATTCTTGTGCGGTCACACAAGATGCGGCTCGAAAATCCCGCCAGCTCATTCGGCGCATTCACCGTGAAAATCCACAAGCAAAATTAGTGGTTAGCGGCTGCTATGCCACGTTAAACAAGGATGAAGCGCAAACACTTTTAGGCGTAGATTTAGTCATCAGCAACAAAGACAAGGCGCAACTCGTTGAAAAAGCATTAACCGAATTAACATTTGAATCGATGCCAGAAATGGCAACAGAACCTGCTGAAATTGCCTTATTTACACGCGGCAGACAACGGGCATTTGTGAAAGTTCAAGACGGTTGCCGTTATCGTTGCACATTTTGTATTGTCACGGTGGCGCGAGGCGAAGAAGTGAGTCGTTCAATTGCCGATATAATCATTGAAATTAACGCCTTGCACGCGCAAGGCATTAACGAAGTGATTTTAACAGGTGTCCATTTAGGCGGTTACGGCAGCGACAATGGCGAAAATATCGTCACGTTGATTCAAACCATTTTGGCAGAAACCGATATTCCGCGTTTGCGTTTAGGTTCGCTTGAGCCGTGGGAATTAAACGATGAATTTTTTACTTTATTTGAAAATTCCCGTTTGATGCCACATTTGCATTTGCCGTTACAAAGTGGTTCTGATGCCGTTTTACGTCGTATGGCGCGACGTTGTAAAACGGATGAGTACGCGCAAATGTTGGAACGGTTACGTCAAATTCCGAATTTCAACATTACAACCGACATCATTGTCGGTTTTCCAAATGAAACAGAAGAAGAGTGGCGTGAAAGTGTTGAATTTATTAAACATTGTGGTTTTGGACACATTCACATTTTCACTTATTCGCCACGCGACGGCACGAAAGCAGCGACATTGCAAAATCCTGTGCCGCATGAAATCAAAAAACAACGCAGTGAAGAATTACATCATTTAGCGGAAGAAATGAAACAAGCCTTTTATCAAAAAAATATCGGGCAAACGTTCAATGTACTTTGGGAAGGTCAGCGCGAAAAATTAGAAAATGACACAGTTCGAATTTTTGGTTACACACCAAATTATCTTAGAGTAGCGTGTGAAATAAATGAAAGTGAAAGGCTTGAAAATCAAATCACCGCTTTTCAGTTTAATGACTAAATGCCGAAACAGGTGTTGTCCTTAACATTCCGTATCAAAAATTTACGCAATGCGACACGCATAACAAAAAACTATAATACAATGCACCGATTACAATTTTTACCAAAGTGAGCAATCATGACAGAACTTATGAGCAGTGGCATAGAATTGATGTTTGCAGGCATGGGCATCGTGTTTTTATTTTTAACCATGTTGGTTATCGTGATTAACGTGATGTCTGGATTGATACAACGTTATCTTCCTGAAGAACCCGTGATCAGTATCAGCATTCCAGTTACCCAAAATAGTACGACGGATAAAAGCCACATCGCCGCGATTACCGCTGCGGTGCATCAATATCGCAGTACGCACTAAAACCTAACCTTTCAACCTGCCAATCAACGCTAAACAGTCAGCAACAAAACTGCAAAAGCATAGAGGAGATATTAAGAATGGCTATTAACACAAAAAAATTAGGCATCACCGAAGTTGTTTTGCGTGACGCACATCAATCGATTTTAGCAACCCGCATTCGCACGGAAGATATGTTGCCAATTTGCGCTCAATTAGATGACGTTGGTTACTGGTCAATTGAATCATGGGGAGGCGCAACATTTGATGCGTGCATTCGTTATTTAGGCGAAGATCCCTGGGAAAGGTTACGGGCATTAAAAGCCGCAATGCCGAAAACGCCACAACAAATGCTGTTGCGCGGTCAAAATTTGCTCGGTTATC
>CAZLGN010000225.1:3088-3366 GCA_964558865.1 uncultured Methylomagnum sp. | reverse complement strand
CGCACCAACTCGAATGCCATCATTGAAAATCAACGCTGCTGGGCCATCGTTTTTTTCTTCATACAAACTAAAGTATTCCAACATGGCGCGAACGTCGGGCGAAAGTGTCGTGTCGTTTTCCCATGCAGGCGGCATCATCGCTAGAATCGCTTCAACGATATTCAAATTATCTTCATTGATACGACGGTTCAACGTTTGGTCTAAACGGCTCGAATCCGATTGTCCTTTTGGAAAACACACGGATTTATTGTGTTGACGCGCAATTGCATTTTCACTGA
>CAZLGN010000225.1:0-3078 GCA_964558865.1 uncultured Methylomagnum sp. | reverse complement strand
ATAGCGGAACGGTTGCGCCATCATCGTGGCGGGCGCGGTATTAGTTGAAAAGCGCGTGTGAAAAAATAACGTGCTAATTTCGTGGTCGGTGTCGTACAAATCTTTGAAATACGGAATGACTTCGCCCGAATTCAAACGCCCTTTATAAACTTGTGTGCGCGAACTCATCGACAACGGATAAAAACCCGCCAATTCTGGACGTGTGAAACCTTCTACTTCAATCGTCACCAACGCTTTTTGAACGTATTTTTCAAATTCTTCGTGCGTGGCATTTTGCAAATGAGCAGGGCGACCGAAAATGAATTGTTCAATCGGTAATTGCGCTTTGACCGCTGCCGCATTGATAACAGCGTTATCAACAGGAATGACACGGCGAGCGATTAACGGTAAATCAAATTCGGCGAAATGACGTTCAACCAGTTCATTTGCGGCTGAATCGTAATGCGTGTGATCGGCTGGGAAAAAGAAGTTCGCTACGCCGAATCGACCTAGCTCTAGCGTTGAATTACTGGTAAGTTTTCGAAAAAACGTCAATGACAAATCGATATTCACCCCCGCACCATCGCCGATACCTTCCGCACTCATGCCGCCACGATGCGGAATCGTACACAAGGCTTCGTGTGATTTAACTAATAAATCATGCGTTTGAAGACTGCGTTTGTGGGTAATAAAACCAACGCCGCAACTGTCTTGCGATTGGTCAGTGTCATAAAGCAACGGTTGTGAATTGCTTGTTTGTGATTGTGTTGTCATTGATTTAAGCCTGTATTCTTTTTATGTTGCCGCTTTGAGCAAGCTAAGTATTTGTTTTTAGTTAGTTACGATGAATGAAATCATCCGTGTTCATTCAGTGAAATTTCGCAATGTTATCATTAAAATAAGCCACTTTCGACTGTTGATTGTGGAAAATTACACTTTTACCTGCAAGTTGCGTGCAAAGATCACCACCATTCTCGTATTTTCGTTAAATAACCTGCTGAATTTACAGGAACGGTGTGGAGCGTCAAAATTTCGCCTAGTTCGCTCATCGCTTTGTGATAAACGCGGCGTTTAAAATACACCACATCTTTAAGCGGTTCCCAATAATCTACCCATCGCCAACCATCAAATTCGGGATTTACACAATGATCAAAACTGACATTTGCTTCGGATGTTACCAATCTTAAAATAAACCAAATCTGTTTCTGTCCAATACAAAGCGGCAGCGAATTTTTACGAATATAGCGATCGGGTAACTGATACCGTAACCAATAGCGCGTGCGACCTAAAATTTGAACATGGTGTTGTTGCAAACCAGTTTCTTCCCACAATTCTCGATACATCGCGGCTTCTGGGTCTTCATTTGGATTGATACCGCCTTGCGGAAATTGCCATGAATTTACACCTACTCGTTTTGCCCAAAACACGCGACCCTCGTCATTGCAAAGGATGATTCCCACATTCGGGCGGTATCCTTTTGAGTCTATCATGTTAAAAATAACCTGTTTGTTGTTTCCCCTGCTCGCTGTTTGATACGGTACAAACGCTAGAATTACAACGTAGCTAGGTGTTCTATAATCGCTGCATTGTTCCACAAAAAAATGCGCGATACCATAACTCAACTTACTTTTGATAATTTCTACAAATGAATGCGTAATTGGCATTGAAGTGTTTCGATGAATACAACAAGTTGTCTCATGAAATTCGCAATTTGGCGCATGGTCTAATTTTTTCTGTCCAATTTTCGATACCCAATCGCTTCACTCAAATGTTGAATTTCAATGTCGGGTGAATTGGCTAAATCCGCAATCGTTCGCGCTAATTTCAAAATTCGATGATAAGCGCGATTTGATAAACCAAAACGCTCCATTGCTTGGTCAAGCAAACGGTGACTGGGTTCTGACAAAATGCAAAAAATCTTCACTTCTTTGGCAGACAACAACGCATTTGCCTTGCCTGTCCGCACAAGGGCTAAATTTCGAGCGTTAATCACACGCGCTCGAATGGTTGCACTGGATTCTTCGCCGTCGGGCGAACCATGACGTAAAATTTCATGCGACACGCGCGGAACCTCAAGGTGCATATCGATTCTATCTAAAAGCGGTCCTGAAATTTTCGCGCGATAGCGTCCAACTTGCTCAGACGTACAATGACAACGTCCCGACGCATCACCTAAATAACCGCACGGACAGGGATTCATTGCGGCAATCAATTGAAAACGCGCAGGAAAATCCACTTGCCGCGCCGCGCGTGAAATTGTGATATGCCCAGTTTCTAAAGGTTCGCGCAAAACTTCCAACACTTTACGGTCAAATTCGGGTAATTCGTCTAAAAACAATGCGCCGTGATGCGACAACGAAATCTCGCCAGGTTTTGGATTACTGCCACCACCCACTAACGCCGCCGCTGAAGCTGTGTGATGCGGCGAACGATACGGTGGACGCAACCAATTTGCGACATCCAAACCTTGATCACTAATCGACGCAATCGCGGCGGTTTCTTGCGCTTGCTCTTCAGTTAAAGACGGCAAAATGGTTGGCATGCGACACGCAAGCATCGATTTTCCCGTGCCTGGCGGTCCTAGCATTAGCAGGTTATGTGCGCCTGCTGCGGCAATCTCAAACGCACGTTTAACATGATATTGCCCGTGAACATCCGAAAAATCGACCTCGTGTTTTAATTCGGTCGGTTGTGGTTGTTGAAACGTCGTTTGAATCAAACTGCGCCCATTCAAATGAGCGCAAACTTCCAGCAAATGTGCAGCGGGAATAATTTCAACATTTTTCACCAATGCTGCTTCAGCCGTATTTTCTTTAGGCAAAATCAACTGTCTATTACAATCTCGTGCTGCAATCGCAATTGGCAAAACGCCAATAATCGGACGCAATTCGCCGCCCAACGACAACTCGCCGACACACTCATATTGCGCCAAATTTTTACTCGAAATTTGACCGCTTGCCGCCAAAATTCCCAACGCAATTGCCAAATCAAATCGTCCGCCATCTTTTGGCAAATCCGCTGGCGCAAGATTTACCGTAATACGCTGCGCGGGAAAATCGAAACGGCAATTTTGAATCGCGCCACGCACACGGTCTTTGC
>CAZLGN010000224.1:0-3421 GCA_964558865.1 uncultured Methylomagnum sp. | reverse complement strand
AATATCTGATTCCGTATTTTATTGCCGCGCATCATGGCACAACTGACGAAGATATGTTGCAGCTCGCGTTGTGGTTGAAACGTAATAATTTTCGCGCGGATCAAGTTCAAGCGTTTTTGCCGTCGCCGATGTCGATTGCCACAGCAATGTATCATTCGGGCAAAGACAGTTTGAAAAAAGTGAATCGCCAAGCCGCTGACATTTCGATTCCAAAAAGCGTAAAACAACGCCGTTTGCAAAAAGCGTTTTTGCGTTATCACGATCCAAAAAATTGGGATTTGTTGCGGCAAGCCTTGAAAGATATGGGACGCGCTGATTTAATCGGTAACGGAAAACACCATTTAATTCCAAGTTATCAGCCGAAAGGTTTTGAAACACCTAATTCGCCTGAAAAAACACAGCCGTTTAAAACAAAATACACGGACTTTGCTAAACCAAAATCTAAAACCGCTTTTTCTAATTCTAAAAATCGCCGCCCTCGTTAAATTTAAAATGTTAAGCCCAAATTTTCGATTAAAAATCAGCATATTATTTTTAGCTGCCTTACTTTCCAATAACGTTGAAGCAAATGAAACGATAAATTTACAATTGCGTTGGCATCATCAATTTCAATTTGCGGGCTATTACGCGGCACTTGAAAAAGGTTTTTATGCCAAAGCGGGTTTAGACGTGGTAATTCATGAAGGATTGCCCGAAAAAACACCGATTCAAGAAATTTCAAACGGTAATGCACAATACGGCGTTGCAAATAGCGAATTACTTTATGAACGCCTACACGGTGCGCCGTTAGTCGCTTTATCGGCGATGTTTCAACATTCACCGTCTGTTTTATTGGCGCGAAAAGAGCTTTTGTCGCCGAGTGATTTAATCGGCAAAAAAGTGATGATGTTTGATAAATCAATGGACACGGATTTGTTGGCTATGTTGACAAATGAAGGCGTAGATACAAATCGAGTGGGTGTTTTACCCAGCAGTTTTGAATTGCAAGATTTAATCGATGGCAAAGTAGATGCGTTTAATGCGTATCTCACCAACGAAATTTATTTTTTGAAATGGCAAAATTTTCCCTTTACCGTCATCAATCCGCGCAATTACGGCGTAGATTTTTACAGCGATATTTTATTCACAACAGAAGACGAGATTCGTCAACATCCTGAACGGGTAAAAGCCTTTCGACAAGCCAGTATTGACGGTTGGAATTACGCGCTTGAACATCCAGCCGAAATGATTGAATTGTTAATTAACAAGTATTTCGTTGAAAAATCACGTCGCCATTTACAGTACGAAGCAGACGCAGTGCGTCCGCTCGTTGTCCCCGATTTAATTGAAATTGGTCACATGAATCCAGCGCGTTGGCAATCAATGGCGGATACATTTGTAAAAGCGGGCATGGTTGAAAAATCAAAAGTGTCAGAACGGTTAGCAGGTTTTATTTATGATCCAGATATTAAATTCGACAAAAAAAAGCTGAATAATTATTTGAATATCGCAGCGATTGTCACGGTTTTAGGATTCTTAATTCTGTTTATTTTTCTGGTTGCCTACAAATCTATTCGCAGTGAAAACAAGGAACGCCGCAAAATTGCAAAAGCCCTTTTACAACAAAGCAGTGATTTAGCATTGCATAATCAGATTTTGAAAAAAGTGGGTAGCAACACCATTGATTTGCATACATTGCACGCATTGTTGACTGAATTGATTCAAGGTATCGAAATGCAGTACCCGAATATGATTTGTTCGGTGCTGTTATTGAATCAAGAAACAAAGCAACTGCATCACGCCGCCGCGCCAAGTTTGCCCGAATTTTACAACGAGGCGGTTAATAGTTTAACGATTGGCGAAGGTGTTGGTTCTTGTGGCACAGCAGCATTTCTGGGGGCGAGAGTCATTATTGAAGACGTTTTTACCCACCCCTATTGGAAAGATTATTTTGAATTAGCAAAACTTGCCGATGTGCGTTCATGTTGGTCAGAACCTATTATCAATAGTCAAAACGAAGTATTAGGTACTTTTGCCATTTATCATCGGTATGTCAGTTCGCCGTCACCCGCCCAGCTGGTTTCGGTTGAGCAATACGCAAATTTAGTCATGTTAATGATTGAACGTTACCGCGACGACACGAAAATTCAAAAACTGGCATTTTACGACCCGCTAACAGGTTTGCCGAATCGCCGTTTGATGTTAGAACGCTTGCGCTACGGTATTGAATTTGGGCGACGTGAAGGAAAACGCATGGCGTTATTGATGATGGATTTAGATAAATTCAAAGCCGTGAACGATAATTTTGGGCATTCAGCAGGCGATGAATTATTGAAACAAGTCGCACAACGTATTCAACATCGCTTGCGTGATGTCGATACCGTGGCGCGTTTAGGCGGTGACGAATTTATTATTTTGCTAAAAGATATTGTTCACATTGATGACGCGGCACGAGTCGCGGAATTTATTGTGCATGATTTGAGTCAGCCGTTTCAACTCGCGCAAAGTAATAACGTTCAAATTGGCGCGAGTATTGGCATTAGCCTTTATCCTGAACACGGCGACGATCCTGAATTGTTAATTGATCACGCTGACACCGCGCTTTATCACGCTAAAGATGGCGGACGTAATCGTTTTGCCTATTTTTCAGAATCCTTAACAATTGCTGTAAGAGAACGTATTGAATTAGAAACACGCTTGCGACGCGCCATTATCAATAATGAATTGCGCTTGTATTATCAGCCTCAGGTTGAAATTGCGACGGGTAAAATTATCGGCGCAGAAGCCTTGATTCGCTGGCTTGACCCTGAAAATGGTTTGATTCCGCCGAATTCCTTTATTCCGTTAGCAGAGGAAACGGGGTTAATTGAAAAAATCGGTGAATGGGTGGTTTATGAAGCGTGTCAGCAAGGCAAAATCTGGATGGATTTAGGTATTACCGAATTGACGATTGCCGTGAATGTGTCGCCCGTCCAATTTCGGCGTTGTAATTTGAACGAATTAGTGACGAATGCGTTGCGCGATACGGGTTTTCCCGCCGCAAGATTAGAATTGGAATTGACCGAAAGTGGCTTGATGGAAAATCAAGCAAACGTTGTCGCTATTTTAAATACCTTGCGAGCGCAAGGCGTTCGATTGGCGATTGATGATTTCGGTACAGGTTATTCTTCGTTGGCGTATTTGAAATGTTTTCCGTTACACGTTTTGAAAATCGACAAAAGTTTTATTGACGATATTCCGCAGCTCAAAGACGACATGGAAATTACCGCGACGATTATTGCGATGGGTAAAATTTTAGGTTTCAAAGTATTAGCTGAAGGCGTAGAAACACCAGAACAACTCGCGTTCTTAGAAGAAAAAGGCTGTGATATTTATCAAGGTTACATCAAAAGTAAGCCATTACCCGCTGATGATTTTTTAGCCTTATTGCTGGCGGATTGAT
>CAZLGN010000223.1:2087-3510 GCA_964558865.1 uncultured Methylomagnum sp. | reverse complement strand
CCGTCACGGTGCTAACCAAATGATGCACGGTGCTATAACTTTCGATTTCAAACAACTTCGGCACGCGCACTTTTTGACACACTTTGCTGATGTCGTTCCGCAACAAATCGACAATCATTACATTTTCAGCGCGGTCTTTGGGGCTGGTTTTTAAATCTAAACAAGCGCGTTCATTCTCGATTTCGTTAGTTTTACGAGGACGTGTGCCTTTAATCGGTTTGGTTTCAACGTTTCGACCAGTAAGTTTCAAAAAACGTTCGGGCGACGAACTCAAAATTTTCACGTCGGAGAAATTTAAATAGGCACTGAATGGCGCGGCGTTAATTTCGCGCAAGGCTTGATAGGCTTGCCAAGTATCGCCTTCGCACGTTACCGAAAAACGCTGCGTTAAATTCACTTGGTAACAATCGCCTTCTTTGAGGTAATGTTTAATTTTTTGAAAGGCTTGTGTGTAACCGTCTTGCGAAAAATTGGCTTTAATCTCGCTGGTGACAGAAAATTCTCTTTCTCCTCCCTTTGAAGGGGGGAGGGGGGGCTGTGCTTTAAAGTTTTCAATTCGCGCATCGTCATAACAAATCAAAAAAGTTTGCTTGATTTCATGGTCAACAATAATTGCCCAATCATAAATTCCCACCATCATTTCAGGAATCGCTTCGGCATCCTTGGCAAGAT
The DNA here is from genome assembly GCA_964558865.1 of uncultured Methylomagnum sp. Lineage (GTDB taxonomy): Bacteria > Pseudomonadota > Gammaproteobacteria > Methylococcales > Methylomonadaceae > UBA10906. The sequence goes on along the minus strand of CAZLGN010000223.1, from coordinate 2,838 downwards.
TCGGTAAATTTTCTAAACGTCGCGCCAAATCATAAGAAAAATAACCGATTGCACCCCCGACAAACGGTAAATCAAACTCCGCCACATCGCTGAAATCAAACATTTCGCCGTAGCGCGTCAATTCACTTTTGAGTAAATCAAACGGATTTTCGTTGGAAATAATGACTTCGTTTTGATTGGTAATTGTGGTGGTATCGCCGTGCGTAACTAGGGTGCAAATTGGATTCGCGCTGAAAATATCATAACGACCTTGGGTGCTGCGTGGACGACCACTGTCTAAAAATACCGCCCATTCGCTTGCTGCAAACGGCGCAAATAAATCGGCACTATTTGAAGTAGTAAAACAAGGAAGAGTATGAAGAACCGCTTTTTTTGACATATTTTTTAGCGGCTGAAAAATTGACCAAAAGCTCGACTGCCTGAGCCAGTTTTGATGGTTTCGACGACTTCGAGTGTGTTTGCATCGATGACCGAAACGGTATTATCGAACCAGTTTGCAACATAGACGTGAACATCGTCCGAATGCGTTGAAATGCCTTCGGGTTTGTCGCCGACAGTGATTTCTTTAATGACTTTTAAGGTTTCGGTATTCACGACAGAAACGTTGCCATCTTCTTGATTAGTGACGAAAAGTAACGAATCATTTTTCGCTAATGCGACGGTGTACGGTAATTTATTGACTTTAATTGTGGCGATTAAGTGCATGGTTTTGGTATCTAAAACGCTGACATCATCACTTTGAACATTCGCG
>CAZLGN010000223.1:0-1987 GCA_964558865.1 uncultured Methylomagnum sp. | reverse complement strand
GTGTTAGTTTGTGGATTGATAACCGAAACGCTATCGCCTAATTGATTTGTAATATAGGCAAATGGCGCGGCTTGAACGGGAGAATATAAAAAAACGGCAGCGACTCCCATCGCTACCGCCACAAAATTTTTTTTTAACACTTATTTCTCAGCCAATGTTTTCAAATTTTCCAAGCCTTCTTTTAAAACCGCGCCAACCGCTGTATTTGCGGCTTCTTCGTTCATTTCTGCTGGTGGATTGTTATTCATGTAAGCACGGTAATAACCTGTTTTCCATGAAACCACTGACGAACCGCCTTTGTCTTCAATTTTGATACTTGCTGCGTAATTATCGACAGGAAACACGGGTACTTTTTCTTCTACGCCAGAATGTACGATGGTGTGCGTGGTGCTAATGTCAGTGATTTTGTAATCGTAAGACATTTTAGCCGCATCGTATTTTTTCAATTCTTCGACGATTGTGCCGCCGTTTTTTAATGTCAATGTGCGAACTGCACCTTTTTCGTTTCCACCCGTTGCAGTTACGCCTTTGACAACTGGCAACCATGATAAGTCATTGTATTCTTTAATGATGTTCCAAACTTTTGCAGCAGGGGCGTTGATGGTAATTTCTTGTTCGAGTTTCTGACGAACGGGACCGTGTGCGCTAGCAATTGACGTGAACATAAATGCGCCAAGTGACATCAAAAGAGTGAGTTTTTTCATTGTGCGTTTTTCCTAAAAGTAAAAATGTAAAAGTTACGAGCGTAATTATATGCGAACTTAGAGGCGTGGGCATTAGGTAATTCACTACAAACTTAGGTAAAATTCGCGCCTTTCACACTTCCCGTTGGTATTTATTTCATGAGAATACTCATTCTTGGTGCAGGCGTAACAGGCTCTTCTGTCGCAGAAGCTCTCGCTGGCGGTGACAACGATATTGTTGTTGTTGATTTTAGAACCGATTTACTGGATGCCTTAAAAGAACGATTTGATATTGCGACAGTTGTAGGAAATGCAGCTCATCCAAGCGTTTTGGAACAAGCAGGAATTAGCAATACCGACATGGTGATTGCTGTTACTGATCGCGACGAAACCAATATGCTCGCGTGCTTAATTATTAACGCACTTTATACCAAGCCTAAAACCATTGCGCGGGTTCGTGCTATCGATTATTTGAAACATCCACGTTTATTCGGTGATAAAGGCATTCCTGTTGATATTGTCATTAGCCCAGAACAAATTGTGATGAACGCCATTCGCAATTTGATTGAATTCCCTGGTGTGTTACAAGTTTCTGAATTTGCTAATGGTTTGGTTCGATTATTTTCAGTGAAAGTTGTGGCAGATGGCACGCTGACGGGTAAAAAAATCAAAACAATTAAGGAGCGTTTAGTGAGCGGCAAAACGCGAATTGTCGCTATTTTTAGAAGTGGCGAACCACTTTATGTCAACGGTGAATCTACTATCGAAACGGGAGACGAAGTCTTTTTTGTTGCGCCACGCCAAGAAGTCCGCCGCGTTTTAGAAGAATTAGGCAAATTAGAATCGCCCATTAAGCGCATCATCATTGCAGGCGGCGGACATATCGGCAAACGTTTAGCCCTCGCGTTAGAATCGAAACACCAAATTAAAATCATCGAAAAAGACCCGCGTCGAGCCAAAAAAATAGCCAGTGATTTAGATAAAACCGTTGTATTGCTTGGTGATTGCGCTGACGAAAAAATGTTGCAAGACGAATCCATTGAAGAAACCGATTTATTTTGTGCGATTACGGATAACGACGGCGTGAACATTATTTCCGCTTCGCTTGCGAAAAGTTTGGGCGCACGGAAAACGATTTGTTTGCTTAATCACAATTCTTATTTGAAATTATTGGCGGGTACCAATATCGATGTGGCGGTTTTGCCAAATCAAGAAACGCTCGGCAGCATTTTAAAACACGTTCGCAAAGGCGATGTTGCCGAAGTGAGTTCACTTTGTGGCGGCACAGCTGAAGCGATTGAAGC
>CAZLGN010000222.1:0-3513 GCA_964558865.1 uncultured Methylomagnum sp. | reverse complement strand
GCTACTCTTCTTCTTGACATTTACTTACCAATTAACCTTTAGGACGTTTAGTTCCGTATTTAGAACGACCACATTTTCTGTTATTTACACCCGAAGCATCTAAGCTACCGCGTACAACGTGATAACGAACACCTGGCAAATCTTTTACACGACCACCACGAATTAAAACTACGGAATGCTCTTGTAAATTATGTCCTTCACCACCTATGTAGCTGCTAACTTCAGCACCATTAGTTAACCGAACACGCGCAACCTTCCGTAAAGCAGAGTTTGGCTTTTTTGGCGTGGTTGTATAAACACGAGTACAGACACCGCGACGCTGCGGACACGCTTCTAAAGCTGGAACATTACTTTTTTCTACTCTTCTAGCTCGTGGCTTGCGAACCAATTGATTGATTGTTGCCATATTTATTACTCCGAATATAATTTTTAACCGCTTGCCAGATACCAGCTTAAAACGGTACCAACTCTCGCTTCAATTCAAACTAAAGCATAATGGTTGACTGTAGCAGGTAATAATACTGATTATTTAACATCAGGTCAAGCCTAAATGTTTAATGCTTGTTTCAATTGCTCCTCAACATCATCAACATCAATTACGGCAGATGAATCTATTAAAGTAACTTGTTCAGATTGTTGAGCAAAACGTTGTCGCCTACCCTCGTGATATGCCAAACCAGTTCCCGCTGGAATTAACCGTCCCACAATAACGTTCTCCTTCAATCCCAGTAAATTATCGCTCAACCCACGAACTGCAGCATCAGTTAAAACGCGAGTCGTTTCTTGGAACGAAGCAGCAGAAATAAATGATTCTGTTGCGAGAGATGCCTTAGTAATCCCTAATAAAATTGAATCATAGCTTGCTGGAATTTTACCTGCTGCCTCAGCGCGATCATTTTCTTCACGCATTGCTGCACGTTCAACTTGTTCACCTTTCAGAAAGCTAGTATCACCACCTGCCGTGATTTCAACTTTTCGCAACATTTGACGAATAATTGCTTCAATGTGTTTGTCGTTAATTTTTACGCCTTGCAAACGGTATACGTCTTGAATTTCCTTGACTAAATAATTCGCCAACTCTTCAATGCCTCGTAAACGTAAAATATCGTGCGGTGTCAATTCACCTTCTGCAATCGTTTCACCCTTTTCAACTTGTTCACCCTCGAAAACGGTAATATGCCGCCATTTCGGAATCAACGTTTCAAAAACTTCGCCGCTTGCATCGGTAATCGAAACACGTTGCTTGCCTTTCGTTTCTTTACCAAACGAAATCGTACCTGTTGCTTCTGCTAAAATCGCAGGATCTTTAGTTTTACGCGCCTCAAACAAATCTGCAACACGCGGCAAACCACCAGTAATATCACGAGTTTTACTGGATTCTTGTGGAATACGAGCTAAAACGTCACCGATTTTTACGGAAACTTTTTCTTCTTTTGCATCTTCTTCTTTGTCATCTTTTTTCATAGAAGAAAAGATAGTAGCCCCCGCTGGCAAGAAGTATTGCGCGGCAATGTCAGTGCCTGGCAAATAAATTGTATCGCCGTTTTCATCAAGTAATTTAACCATTGGACGTAATTCACGACCTGCGCTGCCACGATTCTTTGGATCTATGACGACTAATGAAGTTAATCCCGTAATTTCATCAAATTCTTTCTGAACCGTTAGACTTTCAACGAAGTCTTTTAACTCGATTATACCATCTACTTCTGTGATAACTGGATGAGTAAACGGATCCCAAGTTGCGATAATTTCGCCTGTTTCAACGCGATCGCCTTCTTTTTTAGTAACTACCGCACCGTAAGGAATTTTGTAACGTTCACGTTCACGACCATATTCATCAACTACGCCAACTTCACCTGAACGCGAAACAGCAACCAAATTTCCTTCACGATTGACGACGCTTTTCACATTGCTTAAATGTACTGCCCCGCTCGATTTGACTTGCACGTTACTAATCGCCGCCGCTCGAGAAGCCGCTCCACCAATGTGGAACGTCCGCATTGTCAACTGCGTACCAGGTTCGCCAATTGATTGTGCCGCAATGACACCAACCGCTTCACCGATATTAACCAAATGCCCACGACCTAAATCGCGCCCGTAACACGCCGCGCAAACCCCGTGACGACTTTCACAAGTAATAATCGAACGCACTAAAATGTTATCGATACTATTTTGCTCGAGTTTCAACACCCAATCTTCGTCAAGCAATGTGCCGCGTGGCGCAATAACGATTTCGCCCGCCTTGTCCATAATATCGTGTGCCGCAACTCGTCCTAAAACGCGCTCAGACAACGGTTCAACTACGTCGCCGCCTTCAATAATCGGAGTCATCCACAAACCACTGTGCGTGCCGCAATCTTGTGAATTGATAACCAAATCTTGCGCCACATCTACTAAACGACGAGTCAAATAACCAGAGTTAGCCGTTTTTAATGCGGTATCTGCTAAACCTTTACGCGCCCCGTGAGTCGAAATAAAGTATTGCAAAACATCTAGCCCTTCACGGAAGTTAGCGGTAATAGGAGTTTCGATAATCGAACCATCTGGTTTCGCCATCAAACCACGCATCCCTGCTAATTGCCGAATCTGTGCCGCAGAACCCCGCGCACCAGATTCTGCCATCATGAACACAGAGTTAAACGATTTTTGATCTTTGGTTTCGCCGTTTTCGTCGATGTACGATTCTTTACCCAAACCTTCCATCATCACTTTCGCAATTTGATCATTTGCGTGCGACCAAATATCGACAACCTTGTTATAACGCTCACCATCGGTCACTAAACCATTTGAATACTGGGTTTGAATTTCGTTCACTTCCGCATTGGAAGCCGCCAAAATATCCTGTTTTTTCAACGGGATAACCATGTCTTCGATACCAAAGGAAATACCTGATCGAGTTGCGTATTTAAATCCTAAATACATTAACTGATCTGCCAAAATGACGGTATCTTTATTACCCATGTAACGGTAGCTATAGTTAATCAAACGCGAAATGTTCTTTTTTGTCATATCGCAATTAACTAAATCGAACGGCATTCCTTCAGGAATTACTTCCCAAATCAACGCCCGCCCAACTGTTGTTTCAACGCGGTGAGTTTTGTGTGTTACCACACCCGCTTTGTCAGTCATTTTTTCAGTAATTCGTAATTGAATTTTAGTTTGCAATTCAACTGATTTTTCCATCAAGGCTTTATGTATTTCACCAATACTGACAAAAATACTTGGATTCTTTTTCGTATCATTGCCGACTGCGTTCATTTTTTCACGGCTGATAAAATAAAGTCCCAAAACCACGTCTTGTGATGGATTGATAACTGGCTCACCGTTCGCAGGTGACAAAATATTATTAGTCGCCATCATCAATGTCCGCGCTTCTAATTGCGCTTCAATCGATAATGGAACGTGAACCGCCATTTGATCGCCATAGAAATCGGCATTGAACGCGCTACAAACCAACGGGTGTAACTGAATCGCTTTACCTTCAATCAACGTTGGTTCAAACGCTTGAATCCC
>CAZLGN010000221.1:0-3536 GCA_964558865.1 uncultured Methylomagnum sp. | reverse complement strand
GCGTGGCGGATGTGAACGGCGATGGCAACGCGGATGTGGTCACGGCAAACGGTAGTAGTCATAACGTCTCGCTATTACTAGGCGACGGCAAAGGCGGTTTCGCGCCACAAACGACGGTTGCAGTGGGAATAATGCCAATTATCTTTCCTGTGAGTGATATTAACGGTGACGGAAATGTGGATTTAGTAACCGCTAATCAAAGTGATGATACGGTTTCGGTTTTATTGGGTGATGGCAAAGGAAGTTTTGCAAAACAGGCTATTTTTACCGTTGGTGATGCTCCTACATTTAGCTATATCGGCGATTTTAATGATGATAGTTTAGTCGATTTGGCTACACCAAATTGGCATAGCAACAACGTTTCAATTTTATTAAACACCACCGAAGGCACATTTGTCGCGCCATCGAATCCCGTTATTTCAGCAACACCAACCTATTCTTTAACCGTCGAAACCAGTGCGAACGAAAATGGTAGCAGTGCGTTTGTGTTGACGACCAAAAACGTGGCGACGGGGACAGAAATTCCGTTTGATTTAAGCGGCACGATTTCGGATGCGGATGTGTTGGGTGGATTATCGACGGGCAGTTTTGTGATTGAAGATGACGGCACGGCGACCTTGCCGATGAAATACATTGAAGACAAAAAAACCGAAGGCGACGAAACGTTGACCGTGACTTTGCACGATAAACCAGCTATTTCTGCGACCGTGACGGTAAAAGATACGAGTGTTCCACCAGTTAATCATGCACCGACAGGAAACGTGGTGATTTCTGGCGTAGCGACAGAAGGCGAAACGTTGTCGATTCAAAACACGTTGGCAGATTTAGACGGTTTAGGTGCGTTCAATTATCAATGGTTACAAAACGGCAAAGCGATTAGTGGCGCGACGCAAGACAGCTATGTTTTGCAAGCAAGCGACATTGGCAAAACCATCAAAGTGAAAGTCAGTTACACCGACAAAATCGGCACGTTAGAAAGTAAAACGAGTGGCGCGACGGATTTTGTTGTACCTGAACCTGTGGTGATTAGTCCGCCGATTGAAGAACCGCCTGTTGAAATCATCAATCACAAACCGACTGGCACAATCAAAATCACTGGCACGCCGACAGAAAAACAAGTTTTGACGTTTAACAAAAACACGTTAGCGGACGCAGACGGATTAGGCGCGTTGAGTTATGCGTGGTTGCGAGACGGCAAAAGTATCAGCGGCGCAAATCAAAACAGTTACACGCTAACAAGTGCCGATGTGAGCAAAAAAATCAGCGTCAATGTCAGTTATACCGACGGCGCAAATTTTGTGGAAAGCGTGACGAGTGGCGCGACGGCGGCGGTTGTCGCAGTTAAATCAAATCCAAATCCTACGCCTTCGGGTTTTGACGGCATTCGTGACACGGGTTCACCAGCGAGTAAAAAAATCAAAGGCGGTGAAAAAAGTGATTGGTTTGAAGGTCAAGCGGGAAACGATTCGTTAATCGGTATGGCAGGAAATGATTTGTTAGACGGCGGCACGGGTAACGATTCGTTAGACGGTGGAAATGGCAACGATACGTTAATCGGCGGTGATGGCAACGACACATTATTGGGCGGCAGTGATAATGATAAATTGGACGGCGGTATTGGTAATGATTCGATTGATAGTGGCGCAGGAAATGACACGTTAATCGGTGGCAATGGCGCGGACACGATGATTGGTGGCAACGGCAACGATTATTACTATTTCGACAACGACAAAGACAGCGTCAAAGAAACCGATAAAAATCCTAAAACGGGTGGCAACGATACGATTGAACGCAGTGTTGACGTAGCAAAAAAAGCTCTTGAAGATAACGTTGAAAACGTCATTTTGACGGGATTAGAAAATTTAAACGGCGTGGGAAATAGCGCGAATAATCAAATTACAGGCAATGAAGCGAATAATTTTTTAGATGGCAAAGTCGGGAATGATACGTTAATCGGTGGCGCGGGAGATGACACGCTCGATGGGGGTTTGGGAACTGACCAACTTGAAGGCGGCAAAGGCAGCGACGTTTATTTTATGAATAACGATGGCGACATAATTAACGATAATGGCGACAAAGCAGACCAAGACGAAGTCATTGCTAGCGTGGATTATGATTTAAGCCAAAGTCCGAACATTGAAATTTTGACGTTAAACGGTGAAAAAGCGATTAACGGCACAGGTAACGATTCGGATAATGTGTTGCGTGAAAAAGAAAATGGCAAAGTGGCGAATAATTTTAATGGTGGCAAAGGTAATGACAGCATTAGCGGTGAAGGCGGTAATGACACGTTAATCGGCGGGGACGGCAACGATACGCTAGATGGTGGAATCGGCAATGACGCGGTTATTTTTGATGGGGCGTTTGATGATTATCAATTTACGCGCAATGTTGATGGTGAATTTGTCGATCAAATCACAGTGGAAAATATCAATGCGGGGGATGCGGAACGTTATGGCGAAATTGATATTTTAGACAATATCGAACTGATTCAATTTTCAGACGGCGATATTAAAAACATTCGCACCGATGAAATTGACGTAATCGTTACAGAATCGAATGCAATGTTAATTTTGATAGGCGTTGAAACAGCTTAGACATTTAACACAATGGAATTTAAATAATGCACAGTTCGGACATTCGTTATCAATGCGTAACAAATCTGTTTCAGTTAAAATCACGCCATCATTTCTTTTATCGTTTCGAGGTCACTTCATGCGTAGAACACTTTTTACTTTGTTAAGCAGCAGTTCGCTTTTATTAACCGCGACGTTGGGTTACGCCGCTACGGATTTGCCGCCTTCTGCCAACGTGCCAATGGGCAAAGTCGAAGAAGTTTGCTCGGATTTTATGGATCCGAATTGGCGCAAAGAACAAGTCATTGATGGCGTGAAAATTCAAGCCTCGAAACTCTGTACGCCCGATAACCCTTTTGATATTGCCGCCTTTGTGAAAGGCACAAACGGCGTGTCGATGGAAACATTGATGAATACGCAACTCGCCGCCGATGCGATTACCATGACCGATGATATGGATGGCGATGGCGATCCCGATAAAATCGTAATCAAATTGGAAGTCGTTGAACTCAACGGACACTCGCCCGACGTGAAAGACCCAATTACTACATTTGATATTGCGCCAGGTTTGCAACCGACGTTTTGGGTTTATGCGCCAAAAACCCGCGATATGTCTACGCTAAATTTGTATGAATCAATTGCAAATCCGTTGTTGCGCGTGCCGTCGCCGACGATTCGTGTTGAACAAGATGACGTGGTGTGGATTGTGTTAGAAAACACCCATTATTTGCCGCATTCAATTCATTTACACGGTGTCGATCATCCATTTATGGACAGCATGGATCACGGCAATGATGGCGTGGGACAAACCAGCAACATGGATACGATGCCAGGTGAAAGCAAAACCTACGTTATCAAGCCGCGCCAACCAGGCACGATGTATTATCACTGTCACGTTCAACCGCATACGCATATTCCGATGGGCTTGCAAGGCATGTTCATCGTTGAAGAAAATCGCCC
>CAZLGN010000220.1:0-3542 GCA_964558865.1 uncultured Methylomagnum sp. | reverse complement strand
GCGTCGTCTTCGGTTAAATCGTGCAATTCCACAGACGTTTTATCGTACAACGCCGCGAGTTTGTTTTCGGGGTCGTATTGATAAGCATTACCGCCTGACATGCCGTTGCAAAAACCTTTGCCAAATCCGCCGATATTTAATATCGCGCCATTGGTCATATATTCGCAACCAAAATCGCCCACGCCTTCGACAACCGCCGTCGCGCCTGAATTTCGCACCGCAAAACGGTCGCCTGCTTCGCCGTTGATAAACGATTTTCCACCCGTCGCGCCAAACAAGGCAAAGTTGCCGATTAAGACATTATTGCCTTGCGTTTTGATGCCGCCGCCTGGTGATTCAACGACTAAAACGCCGCCGCTCATTGACTTGCCTACGCCGTCGTTTGCCGTGCCTAAATGATGCAAAAACATTCCATCATTTAAAAACGCGCCATAACTTTGCCCCGCTGAACCGTGCGTCCGAATCGTGATAGTTTCGGGAGCTAAATAACGTCGTCCGTTTGAATGCGTGTAAATAAAGGGCGCGTCGCCTTTAAATTCATAATTCAAAATACGCTCAATATCAATCGCCACCTGACCGCCAACGGTTTTGTCGTTGTTATTCAGTTTGAAATTGTCGCCATCAATAACCAATTGTTCAGCGTTACCATTTTCAAAAAACGCTTTGACGCGCTCAAGAATCACGTTATCAATTTTAAAATTCGCTTCCAAATAAATAGGTTTTTCGATTTTAATTTCTTCAATTTGACGCAACATTTTGGTCAAATTCAATTGCCCAACCATACAAGAATGGTCGATTAAATGGAGCAAATCGGTTTTGCCGCGAATGTCGCGCAAATTTTGATAACCAAGCGAGGCGAGCAATTCCCGAACTTCGTGCGCGACGTTCATAAAATACTGCGCCAAAATACGCGGGTCGCCTTTGAATTCTTCGTGCGCGGTGGTCAAACCTGCGGGGCATTTGATATTGCAATTCTTCGCCATCACGCAACGCAACATCATCAACGCCGTCGTGCCGAACTCGAAAGAATCTGCGCCTAAAATTGCCGATTTCACCACGTCCAAACCGCTTTGATGTGCGCCCGAAGCACGCAAAATCACTTTGTCGCGCAAACCATTTAACGACAACGCTTGATGCACTTCGGCGATGCCAATTTCAGGCGAACGTCCTGCGTGTTTTAAACTTGTCACCGCTGCTGCGCCCGTGCCGCCCGTGTTACCAGCTACGTTAATTACGTCTGCGCCAGCTTTCGCCACACCCACCGCAATCGTGCCAATGCCCTCCGATGAAACCAATTTCACGCCCACTTTCACGCGAGCGGCTTTTGCATCGTGAATCAACTGTCCCAAATCTTCAATCGAATAAGTGTCGTGATGCGGCGGCGGGCTGACGAGTTCGACTTTCGGCGTGCCTCCACGCAATGCCGCAATTTCAACCGACACTTTCATGGCGGGCAATTGTCCGCCTTCGCCAGGTTTTGCACCTTGCGCGATTTTGATTTCGATTTCTTCAATCGTCGGGTCGGCTAAATAACCCGTCCACACGCCAAAACGTCCTGACGCAAATTGTTTGATTTTGCTGGAACGAATGCTGTTGAAACGGCTGGAATGTTCGCCGCCTTCGCCCGAATTGCTGGACGCGCCAACGATGTTTGTGCCTTGAGCAACCGCTTCATGCGCTTCGGCTAATAACGCGCCGTGGCTCATTGCGCCTGAGGCTAACGTTTTAGTAATTTCATGCGCAGGCTGAACGTAAGCTAATGGAATTGCCGCGTTTGCGGTTTCAATGGTGTTCAAATAATTGCACAACAAACTACCCGCTGGCACATTCGCGACCATCAAAGAATCCGTCACCACGCACAACGAACAAGACACTAAATGGAAATCTTGTACAAAACGTTTTTGCAAATGTGTCGCTAACGATGCAAGTCGATTTTGCGTATTATTTTCAGTGAACACGATTTTGAACGCGCCATCAGTTTTCGTCACCGACAAACCACGAATCATATAATTGACGTTACCGCGCAGATTTTGTTTACCCAAAATTTTGTCGAAATCTTCAACGCTTTCAGCACGAGAAATATCCGCAGGAAAATCCATCACATCACGCAATGCCGCTGGTCGCGCGTCACGTTCTTCATATAAATTTTTCGCAAAACTTCGATACGCAGGCGTAATTCCCGCATTATCAATTTGTTCCAGCGTGCGTTTTTCGTAACCCAAATCCAAATACGCCAAATCACTCGCTTCGGGTGATTTTTCGACATACAAAATCGGCTCGTCGGTCATGTGAATATATTCACGCACTGCCGTATTGCCGTAAGAATGCCCCGCACCGTCTTGACGTTCTTTGAATAATCCTAAAAATGGAATGTCTTTTTCAGTTTCGACGGTCAATGATTTGTGATGCCATTCGGTCGCGCTCGCCGCAATATCGCTGTAACGGACACCGCCCACTGACGAATGAATGTTCGGAAAATATGGGCTGAGTTTCGGTTCGTCAGTATCTAAATAATTCGACTCAAAAAATTCGCCGCCAATATAACTTTCAGCCGTACATAAACCGAATTTCCCCATCGTTTTCATGAGCGATTTTTCAGTGCCTTTTGAGAATTTATCGAGAGCTTTTTGTTGGTCTGCGCCTGAATAAAGCGCAATCGCACGATTATGAACACTCAACGAACAAATCGCCGACGCACCAAATCCTAAAATCGTCGCGACATCATGCGGGCTGGCAACTTGTCCCGTTTCTGAAATCAACGACGAATTAAAGCGTAAACCTTGTTGCACCAAACGTTGATTTGCCGCCGCAATTATCAATAATGCAGGAATTGCCGCTTGCGTTTTGCTAATCGCCACGTCACTCAAAACAATGATGCCGATATTATTTCGCGCCACTTGTTCAACTTGGTCACAAACTTCATTGATTGCAGTGGTTAAAGCGTGTTCATTGGCTTCGGCATTTTCAAAATTAGGCGTGTACAACACATTTAATGTTGCCGTTGAAACCGCCGTTTGACGACGAATTTGTTCCAATTGCGTACGTTGCAAAATCGGCGTTTCCACAACGAGCTGTTTGCTGTTTTCTGAAAAAGTCGGTTTCGCACCTAACGCCACACGCAACGTCATTCCGTCACTTTCACGAATTGAATCGAGCGGCGGATTGGTCACTTGAGCAAAACGCTGACTGAAATAACGCGACATGCCGCCTTCGCCGCCAGAAAGTGCGTTCGGTGCAAGCCCGTAACCCATCGCCGAAATACGTTCCATGCCCGTCGCTAAAATCGGGTCAAGAAAAAAACGGAAACTTTCTTGGTTCAACGAATACGCCGTAAAACGTTGGTCAACATTCAAATCGTGGTCGTTATTAAGTTCACTCAATTCAACTTTCGGTAAATCAGACAAATGCACACAGCGTTGCGCCAACAATTCAGTGTAATTTTTTTCTTTCGCCAAACGCGCCAAAACTTGATGTGAATCGTAAGCCTCACCTGTGCTGTGGTCGAAATACAGCATTCCGCCCGCTTCAATTCGTCAACGTTT
>CAZLGN010000219.1:0-3553 GCA_964558865.1 uncultured Methylomagnum sp. | reverse complement strand
TGATGCCCGTATCACGAATACCATTTTGTGGCTGAATCGCTGGAAACGCTTCGAGTTGAGCGCGAATATCGGGCGATGCGTTAAATAACAGCCAATTTTTATCATCGGTACTTACAGCAATTGATGACTGCGTGCGTGCCGTGCCATTCATTTCACCACGTCGAATACGGTGGCAATTGTGACAATTACAATTCCATTGCGGAAAACCACCACCTGCCGCAGAACCTAACACTCTAATTTTCATCGTTGTAAATCTCATTGAAAAATCAAACTCGAAAAAAAAGGGGCAACTTGCCCCTTTTTTCACTCAAAAATTGGTACGAATTAACGGTTGTAAATGTACATTGTTACTTCAAAACCGAAACGTAAATCTGTGTAACGTGGTGTTTCCCATTTCATAATCATGACCTCTGAAAGTTTTTATAATTGAGTATTTAGCTTGCAAAATCTAAGCTGGACGGCATTGTAAAAGGAATTATTTTTTTACGCAACATTCGCCTTTAGCTCGCACTAAAAGGCGATTTTTTGGTTGTGTTATGATTTAGAAAATCAAAATTTAAAGGGTGAATTTATGAATTTGAGAGATTGGAAATACGGTTTTTTAGTTGGATTATGGCTGAGTTCAATGCCAATTTCTGCCTTGGAAATCGATAAACTCGATTTGCCTGAAATGGGCGATTCGGCGGGTGCTTTAATTAGTCCCGATGAAGAAAAGAAATTGGGTGAGGCATTTTTTCGTAGTTTGCATACGCAAATTGAAATCAACCAAGACAACGAAATTCAACAATATATTCAAATGATTGGCGAAAAATTAGTCTCTCACAGCGACACGCCAAGTTATCCATTTCATTTTTTTGTGGTGATGGAAAATAACATCAATGCGTTTGCAGGCCCAGGCGGTTATATTGGCGTAAATTCAGGACTGATTTTAATGACTGAGGCAGAAAGTGAATTGGCATCGGTCATGGCACACGAAATTGCTCACGTCACGCAACGCCATTTATATCGCTCTTATGAAGCCAGTTCGCGTTTATCGATTCCAATGGCGGCGGCAACATTAGGCGCAATTTTATTAGGTACACAATCCGCAGCTGCGGGACAAGCAGCAATTATGGCGATACAAGCTGGAAGTGTGCAGTTTCAAATTGATTTCACCCGCGAACATGAGGAAGAAGCGGATCGTGTTGGAATGCAAACGCTCTCCGCCTCGATTTATGACCCGCGTAGTATGCCGACATTTTTTGAGCGTTTGCAGCAATCAACGCGCTATTCGGGGCAAAATGTGCCAGAGTTTTTACGAACGCATCCCGTGACGGCTTCGCGGATTTCGGATTCTCGTGGACGTGCAGACAATTATCCGTATAAACAATATCCCGACTCACTTGCCTACCAACTAATCAAAACAAAATTGCAGGTTTTATTGGCGAATGATAACAACGATATTCGGTCAATTTTACAGGCGCGATTAACGCAAGGTTTGCCCGAACAACAGATGGTCGCACAGTACGGTTTAGGTTTGTTGGCGTTAAAAATGCAAAATTTTGTCGAAGCAGAAAGTATTTTTCAAAAGCTGATTAAAAATCATCCAGAGCAAACGCATTACGCCGCAGCATTAGCGCGAACAGCTTTTGAATCGAATAATTACAAACTTGCGTTAAGTCGTTATCAAAAACTGGCGGCACAATTTCCCGATAATGACGCTGTTAAATTGGAATACGTTGGCGCGTTATTGAAAGGTGGTGAACCGTTAATGGCAAAGAATGTGTTGTTGGCATTACCGTTAAAAACACAGAAATTTCCTGTGTTTTCAGAATTTCTCGCTCAAATTTATGGTGATTTAAATCAACCCGCTGAATCACATCGTTACTTGGCGGATTATTATTTTGCGATGGGTGAAACGCGCCAAGCGATTCTGCAAATTCGTTTAGCGCAACAAATACGGGGAATTAACTCGCAAATGGTGGCGATTTTACGAGACAAATTAGCATTTTTTATTGCAACGGATGAACAAGATAAACGCAATCAGTAATGTTTCAAAAAATAAGAAAAATACAGCTTTTGTTTGCGTTATTAACCCCGTTTTAAGTATAATCGCGCCCCTTAGAGAGTTATCCTGTTAATTTACTGGCACAAATAAATAATGAGTGAAGAACAACAGCAATCACAATTAAAACAATTGATCGCAAAAGGCAAAGTTCAAGGTTATTTAACTTATGCCGAGGTAAATGATCATTTACCTAGTGATATTGCTGATCCAGAGCAAATTGAAGACATTATAAACATGATTAACGATATGGGAATCCAGGTATATGAAACTGCGCCTGATGAAGACTCGTTAATTACGGATTCTGCTGCGGTGACAACCGACGACGAAGATGCCGAAGAAGTGGCGGCATTAGCGTCTTCAGACAGTGAATTTGGTCGTACTACAGACCCAGTTCGAATGTATATGCGCGAAATGGGTTCCGTCGAACTTTTGACCCGCGCTGACGAATTAAAAATTGCTAAACGCATCGAAGAGGGGCAACGCCAGATCGTCCAGGCTATTTCGCGTTCAACCGTTGTTGTAAATGATTTTATCGAATCATTTGAATCCATTTCGCCTGATGCCGCTGCGAATCCTAAAGATAGCGACGAAAATACTTTTCGTTTGATTGATTTGATTTCTGGTTTTATTGATTTATCTGAGCCAGAGGATTTAATAGCCGCTCTACCTGCGTCTGAAGACGACACCGAAACGGAAGATGACGATGATAATGTTGTGGTTGATGACAGTAGTGATGACGACAGCAAAGGATTAAATTACGACGAAGTGAAAGAAAAAGTTGATGTTTTAAAAGCGCAACTAAGAATTGCTTCGGAT
Organism: uncultured Methylomagnum sp.; assembly: GCA_964558865.1. Lineage (GTDB taxonomy): Bacteria > Pseudomonadota > Gammaproteobacteria > Methylococcales > Methylomonadaceae > UBA10906. The sequence goes on along the minus strand of CAZLGN010000219.1, from coordinate 690 downwards.
AGCATAAAAAAGAATGGTTATGTTAGTGAAAAAACAGAAAAAGAGTTTGAAAAACTCACTGAATTGTTCATGGAATTTAAATGGACTTCTGGTTATTTGAAAAAGCTAACCTCCATTATTCCACGCGGTATTGCGATGATGCGAACGCAAGAAAAATTGATTACTGATATTGTGGTCAATTACGCAAAAATGCCTCGCAAAGATTTTTTAGCCTTATTTAACGAAAAAGAAACCAGTACAACATGGTTGGAACAGTGTTTAGCAGAGCCAATTTGTAGCGAAAAGATAAAAGAACGTGAAAAAGAGTTGCGTAAATCCTTGAAAATTCTAGCTGAAATTGAAACAGAATATGGCTTAACCATTCATAGTTTGAAAGATATTAACCGCCGTATGGCAATTGGTGAAGCGAAAGCCAGACGTGCGAAAAAAGAAATGATTGAAGCGAATTTACGTTTAGTTATTTCGATTGCAAAAAAATATACCAATCGCGGATTGCAATTCCTTGACCTGATTCAAGAAGGCAACATCGGTTTGATGAAGGCAGTTGATAAATTTGAATACCGTCGTGGTTATAAATTTTCAACTTATGCGACATGGTGGATACGTCAGGCAATCACCCGCTCAATTGCGGATCAAGCGCGGACAATTAGAATTCCTGTTCACATGATTGAAACGATTAACAAATTGAAT
>CAZLGN010000218.1:0-3583 GCA_964558865.1 uncultured Methylomagnum sp. | reverse complement strand
AACAGCGGTAATAATTTGACGTTTGGAATTCTAAACACCAACAAAAAAAACAAAGCCGTTAAAATTAATTTAATCGACTCGCTGGCGTAAAAAGAATGGATGAATTTTTTTGCTTCTAACTTCGCGGCTTGCGTTATGCGAAATCCCAAATAAGCGTTGGGTAAAAAAGCAATCAAACCACCTAAAAACGCGAACCCGCCTGAAACCAAATCTAACGCCAGGGTTAAAATGAGGCTAACAGCTAAAATTACTAAAACCTGATACTTTAGGACTTTAACAATCGATGACGCATTGGCAGTCATAAACTGGATTTCAAGGGTTTAAACATGGGCGTGGATTATATAGAGCGAACTAAGTTTAATCAAGGCAGATTCGTGATTCATTTGTTTTTTCACTATGGCAGTTTGCTTAAAATTCCGTCTAATTCGGCTAAATTTAAATAATGGATAATCAATTTTCCTTTACCATTTTTATTACTTTCGACTTGAACTTTCGCACCAAATTTTGCACTCAAATTGTTTTGCAACAGCGTAATATCAGCATCAATTGTAAGGTTTTTAGCTTGCATTTTCGGCGGTAATTGAATGTCTTTGACCAATTTTTCAGCTAATCGCACTGACATTCCTTCATTGGTAATTTTTCGAGCGGCTACAATTTGTTGTTCGGCAGTCAACGGCAACAACGCGCGGGCGTGTCCCATTTCTAACTGTTTATGGACCAACATTTTTTTAACTTCGGGCGCGAGTTCCAACAACCGCAACAAATTCGTAACCGTCGTTCGCGACTTGCCCACCGATTCGGCAACTTGTTGATGCGTCATCTCAAATTCAGTTAACAAACGTTGCAACGCCTCAGCTTCTTCGAGAACATTTAAATCTTCGCGTTGAATGTTCTCAATCAACGCAATCGCCATCGCGGTGCGGTCGTCCATTTCTTTGATAATCACAGGCACGTCTTGCAAACCCGCTAATTGCGCGGCTCGCCAACGTCTCTCGCCCGCCACAATTTCATATTGTTCAGGCGAAATATGACGCACCACAATCGGCTGCACAATGCCCTGCATCGCAATCGAATTTGCCAACTCCTGCAATTTTTCAGGATTCATATCTTTGCGCGGCTGATATTTTCCCCTTTGCAATAATTCAATCGGCAACGTTTGTTGCGTTACGGTATTTGCAGATTTTGCAGCAACTGACACATCGCCCAAAAGCGCATCTAAACCACGCCCTAAACCGCGTTTTTTCATATTCATTTTGCGTTGCCTAAAATTTCTTTTGCCAACGCCATATACGTCACCGCACCTTTTGAGCCTTTGTCATAATTCAATACCGGTAAACCGTGACTGGGAGCTTCAGCGACACGGATATTTCGAGGAATACACGCTTTGAAAACTTTGTTACCAAAATGGCGAATCAATTCTTCTGAAACATCTTTGGTTAAACGGTTTCGATCATCAAACATCGTCCGCAAAACACCTTCCAAATGCAGACTAGCATTCACCGTGCTTTGAATGTTTTTTAACGTACTCATTAACGCCGAAATCCCTTCCAGTGCGTAGTATTCGCATTGCATTGGAATCAACAAACTGTCGGCAGCGACCATTGCGTTTAGTGTCAACATATTCAACGATGGCGGACAATCAATAATGATGTAATCGTAGTCACTTTTAATCGCCAACAAAGCGTGCGACAAACGTAATTCCTTGCGTTCAGCTTGCATCAATTCCACTTCGGCGGCAGTCAAATCCGCATTGCCTGCAATCACATCAAATTTTAAATCTGGCAAGTTAATCACCGTTTGCGCGGCTGGCACAGTTCCCATCAATAAATCGTAACTGGAATGTTGAATATCGTGTTTATCAACGCCGCAACCCATCGCCGCATTGCCTTGCGGGTCTAAATCGACTAGCAAAACGCGCTGTTTCAACGCGGCAAGCGACGCAGCTAAATTGACGCTAGTGGTCGTTTTTCCTACGCCACCTTTTTGATTGGTCACGGCAATAATTTTTCCCACGATATTTCCTCAGTTTTTAAGATATGTAATTTTTACCAAACACCGCTCGGCTTCAAGATGAGGTACGTTAATCGAAATCAGCGTTGTTTTTGCGTTCACGACGGCAAGTTCTTCAACAGGCATTTGTCCTTTCATGCAAAGTAACACGCCATTTTCAGAAATCAAATGCTGCGTCAATTCAATAATCTCAGGCAAACTCGCAAATGCTCTCGTTAAAACGGTATCAAAAGGTTGCACAGGTTCAAAATCCTCAACGCGACTGTGCGTCACTTTTACGTTTGGCAACTTTAATTCCAAAATCGCTTGTTGTACAAAACGGGTTTTTTTCGCATTGCTATCGAGTAACTGAAATTCAATCTCTGGGCAAAAAATGGAAAGTGGAATGCTGGGCAAACCCGCGCCCGTTCCGACATCAATCATCCGTTTGCCTTCCAAATGCGGCAAAATCGCCACGCTATCAAGCAAATGCAGATTCACCATTTCATCGCGGCGGCGAATTGCAGTGAGATTGTAGGCTTTGTTCCATTTTTCGATTAACGCGATAAAAGCGAGTAATTTCGCCACTTTGTCGTCGTCAGTCGGGAGATTTAGCGCGGTTAAACCGTCGCGTAATAATTTTTCTTCGTTTGTCATGCCGCTTTCTTTTTCAAATGAACCATCAACAACGAAATCGCCGCAGGCGTAATGCCTTGCATCCGTGAGGCTTGCCCTAAAGTTTCAGGGCGTTGTTTTTGCAACTTTTCACTCACTTCATTCGACAGACCAGACACTTCTTTATAATCCAACGTAGCAGGCAATTTTAAATGGTCATAACGCAGAGCTTTTTCGATTTCAGCTTGTTGGCGGGTGATATAACCTTGATATTTCGCTTGGATTTCAACTTGTTCCGCCACGTCTTCAGCAAAACTTTCATCGTCTAAAAACGTCAGCAAATTTTTAATATCCACTTCGGGACGACGCAATAATTCCGTTAAATTCGCTTCTTTGTTTAAGGCTTTACCCCAAAACGTTTCGACTTGCGTCGCATTTTCGGTGTCAGTATGAATCCACTTTTGTTTTAACGCTGTTTGTAATTTGTCGATATTTTCACGTTTCGTTTCAAATGCTTGCCAACGTTCATCATCAACTAAATTCAATTCACGTCCTTTTTTAGTCAAACGCAAATCCGCATTATCTTCGCGCAATAACAAGCGATATTCGGCGCGACTGGTGAACATTCGATACGGCTCTTGCGTACCGCGCGTAATCAAATCGTCAATCATCACACCGATATAAGCCTCATCGCGACGTGGACACCAACTTCCCTCGCCTCGTGTTAAACGAGCCGCATTCAAACCCGCAATTAAACCTTGCGCGGCAGCTTCTTCGTAACCTGTCGTGCCGTTAATTTGTCCCGCAAAAAATAGCCCGTCCAAATGTTTATTTTCGAGTGAACTTTTCAAATCACGCGGATCAAAAAAATCGTATTCAATCGCATAACCTGGACGCATGATTTCAGCGTTTTCAAACCCCAACATCGAACGCACAAATTCATATTGCACATCAAACGGCAAACTGGTCGAAATCCCAT
>CAZLGN010000217.1:0-3592 GCA_964558865.1 uncultured Methylomagnum sp. | reverse complement strand
TTATTAAGGAGATTTAAATTGCAAAAATCAACATTCCACCCCGCTCAATGTGGGTTGAAAGAACGCATTTTGAAGTTTATCGATTTTTTTAACGAAACACTCGCAAAGCCTTTTCGTTGGACTTATATTGGCAAACCTCTGACAACTTAATACCTATAACTTTCAGTTCGGTGTACTAGAGAAATCTAGCTTTTTTTGTTCACCACCCACCACCTCAAATCATCAATCACCACATACAACGACGGAATCAAAACCAAGGTAATCAACGTGGCAAAAACGCTGCCGAAACCAATCGAAATCGCCATCGGAATTAACGTTTTTGCTTGGCGCGACGTTTCCATAATCATCGGTGCTAGTCCGCCAAATGTCGTTAAAGTCGTTAGCACAATTTGCCGAAACCGTTGCGTAACCGCTGTTAAAATAATTTCTCGTGCAGATTTTTCGGGTGAAGCATCACGCAAAACAATCGCATGTTCAATCAAAATCAGCGCGTCATTCACCACCACGCCCGCCAATGCCACAATGCCGAATAAACTTAAAACGCTTAAATCATAGCCCATAATCGCGTGACCAATTACCGCACCAATCACGCTAAACGGAATACTCACCATCACAATCAGCGGCAAGGTATAGCTTCTAAACGGAATCGCCAACAATAAATAAACCACCAACATCGCAAAAATAAAGTTGGTTTTTAAACTGCCCATACTTTTCACCATATCGGCTTGCCGACCTTCAAAACTGATTTCTAAGCCCGCGTATTTTTCTTGCAAACGGGGCAATTCGGTCAGTTTCAAATCATTGGTAATATCGCCGACTTTACTACGCGGAATCACATCAGCTTTAACTTGAATGTTGCGCCGTCCGTTGCGGCGGTTGATTTCGGTATCGGCATGTGACCGTTCGATTTTCACCACGTCACGCAATGGAATTTCTTTGCCCGTCGGTGTCCAAATCAATAAATTTTCAATATCTTGTGCAAATAATCGTTCCGATTCGGGCAAACGCACCATCACTTTTAATTCGTTTCGTCCGCGTTGTTGACGCAAGACTTCTGCGCCGTAAAACGCATTTCTCACTTGTCGCGCCACATTTTGCGCGGTTAATCCTAAACTTTTTCCTTCGGGTAAAACGGTGAAATCGAGTTGTTCTTTGCCGCCGCTAAAACCTTCGTCCACATCTTTAACCATCGAATAACTGTGCAACGTTTCCGCTAATTCGTGGCTAGCGGCTTGCAAAACCGTTAAATCGCGGTGATTTAATTCAATCGTCATTGCCGCGCCAGACCCTGCGCTACCTGAATCCGATTCAAACGTCAGCGACACGCCACCCGACAATTCGCCTGTTTCGTCGCGCCATTTGTTGGTAAATTCGTCGGTACTCATAATTTTTTCGCGCACTTCGGGCGGTGCTAAATAAATTCGCACTTCGGCGGTGTGACTGCCTTTTTTGGCGATTTCGGCAAACATGCCTTTCAATAATAAATCGCCGTCAGGCGTTTTCGTAATTACCCGCCGCGCCGATTCCGTCAGTTGATTCACCACGTTTTGTGTTTTCTCAACAGGCGTTCCAAATGGCAACGTCACGACCACATTCGCATAATCGGCTTCCGTTTTTGGGAATAATGTCATGCCCATTCGTCCGCTTAACACATACGAAAAAACCGTAATAATTAACAAAATCGCAATCAAAATTGTGAGATAACGATGTTTCAAACTGTTGTCTAAAAAATTCCCATAACGATGGCGAACCCAATGCACAAAGGCACGACTAAACTGTTGTTGATGTGAAAAAATCCACGCCCACAGCCCACGCGGTTGATAATCTTCCGCGAGATGCCCTAAATGATTCGGCAAAATCAACAGACTTTCGACCAGCGACATAATAAACACGCTAATAATTACTAGCGGAATGACATAAAACATTTTGCCGATTTCGCCTGGAATAAACAGCAATGGCGCAAACGTGGCAATGTTCACCAAAATACTAAATGTAACAGGCGCGACCATTTCTTGTGTGCCACGAATCGCCGCCGCCATTGGCTTCATGCCTTGTTGGCGATAGTGGTAAGTATTTTCGCCAATCACAATCGCGTCATCGACCACAATACCGAGCGCAATCATAAACGCGAATAACGACACCATATTTAGCGTCGCGCCCAAAAAAGGCAAAATCAGAAACGAACCACAAAACGCAATCGGGATGCCAATCATCACCCATAATGCAAGGCGCAATTCTAAAAAAATCCCCAACATCACAATGACCAAAATCAAGCCTTCGAGGCTGTCATCCATTAAAAAATCCATTCGCAACTGATAATCCACTGACGCATCGTAGCGAATATCGGCGGTAATGCCTTTCGGTAATTCGGGTTGAATGCGGGCGATGTGCGCTTTCACGGCATCGGATACTTCAACAGGCGTTTCATTACCGATGCGATAAACCTGAACCATCACGGCGGGTTTGCCGTTATAACTTGCCGAATAATTACTGTCTTGATAACTGTCGTCGATTTGTGCGATGTCGCCGAGTAAAACGTGTGAGCCGTTCGCGCTGTTGATAATGGGAATTTGAGCAAATTCACGTCCCCACAATTTACGTTCTTTCATGCGGATTAAAATCTCACCGCTTTCTGTTTTAACGCTGCCGCTAGGTAAATCTAAACTCGCTTCTCGCACGCGCTGGGCAATATCGTTAAGCGATAAACGGTAACGACGCAGATTTTCTTGTGGGACGTTGATGCTGATTTCTAACGGTCGCACGCCTTCCAATTGCACGAAAGTAACGTGTTCGTCTTGAAGTAATTCGTCACGGAATTGTTCGCCGAGTTCGTGCAATACTTTCGCGGGTGCGTCACCGTATAACACCATTGAAACAACGCGCCGTTTGCCTTCGACAATCGCCACTTGAGCTGGTTCGGCATCGATAGGAAACGTCGTTATTCGCTGGATGGCGCGTTGAATTTCTTCCGATAATTGTTGCAAATTCGCGCCTTCAACAATATCGACCACAACAACACCTTTGCCTTCTTTCGCGGTGGATGTTACGTCATCGATGCCCGTTAAACCGCTAATGGCATCTTCCACCGCAAGTAAAACGCCGCTTTCGATTTCAGCAGGACTTGCACCAGGGTAAATCGTCGTAATGCTGATTTTATCGAGTGCGAAATCGGGCATGACTTCTTGTTGAATGCGTGTCATGAATAACATTCCGCCCAATAAACAGACCAACATCAGTAAATTTGCCGCGACGGAATGGCGGGCAAACCAATTGATAATTCCTTTTTCAGCAGGGAAGGGCGTTTGTGACATGAGTGAATTTGGTGAGGTTTAAAACTAGAAAGTAAACGGATTATAGTAGGTGCAGATTTATCCGCACGGTTTTTATAGATAAAATGCGGATAAATCCGCACCTACCAACGTTAACGTAATGACGCATTGAAAGTTATCGCCTGCCACGCCACATCAAACATCAAGGTTAATTCGTCAGGCGTAATCACATAAGGCGGCATGAAATACATGACATTTCCCAATGGACGCAACAAAACACCTTTCGATAATGCGAAACGATGAATCTGCAAACCGCGTCGTTC
>CAZLGN010000216.1:0-3596 GCA_964558865.1 uncultured Methylomagnum sp. | reverse complement strand
AGCATCATTTTGGTGTGGAAAATGTTTTCTTGATACACATTCACATCAATCATTTGATAGTTTTCTTGTGTATCAATGGCAATGAAGTCTTGAATCGAAGTGATACTGTGATCGATATACAGTTTTTTTCCTTCAATGTCGCGCGTGAAACCGCGTACACGATAATCCATCGTAACGACATCGGATTCAAAGCTGTGAATCAAATAATTCAACGCTTTCAATGGCGAAATACGTCCACACGTTGAAACATCAATATCCGCACGGAATGTACTAATGCCACTGTCGGGATGACTTTCGGGATAAGTGTGAACAGTAATATGACTTTTATCCAAATGCGCTAATACGGTTTCTGGCAAAGGGCCTGGCGATTGACTATTCATGTTTGGCGGTGGTAATTCATCGCCCTCTGAAATCAAAATTGTCACACTCGCACCTTGCGGATCGTAATCTTGGCGGGCGATATTTAAAATTTGTGCGCCAATAATATCCGCCACATTTTTCAAAATTTGCGTTAATTTGTCTGCATTGTAGGCTTCATCAATATACTCAATGTAAGCCTGTTGTTGTTGAGCAGGTGCGTAACAAATGTCATAAATGTTAAAACTGAGAGACTTTGTTAAATTGTTAAAGCCGTGTAGTTGTAATTTCGTGTTCAATGTTTTTAAACCTCAATAATTTCAAAATCATGGGTAATTTCCACCCCTGCATTCCCCAACATAATTGATGCGGAACAGTATTTTTCTGCGGACAATTTTACAGCGCGTTCAACAACGGCAAGTTTTAAATCGCGTCCGCTGATTACAAAATGTAAATGAATTTTACTAAAAATAGCGGGGATAGCGTCAACACGTTCGGCGGTTAACTCTGTGACACAATTTACTAAGTCGTTGCGCCCTTTTTGGAGGATTTGCACCACATCAAATGATGAACATCCACCCACTCCAATCAACAACATTTCCATCGGACGAATGCCCATATTTCGACCGCCATTTTCAGGTGCGCCATCCATTACGACCGTATGACCGCTTTCTGATTCGCCTAAAAACATCATGCCATCAATCCATTTGACCGTTGCTTTCATTTTTTGATACCTCTTTTGAATTCTAAAATGGCGTGAATGGTATCACACAATTTTTATAGCGAATGTTACAGCGGCATTTTTATACAGTTCAAAAATGGCGTTGCACTTTTATTGAAAACAAATTTGTCAAACCACGCTGAATACAAAAGAAAATCAGCCATTTCAACCTGTTTGGAAAATGTTTTTGAATCAATTGGTTAAAAAGAGTTTAGTAATGAATTATCGAATAAACAGACGAAAAAGTGATTTTGTCATTCATGTTTTCATACCAAAACTACTTTTTGGTAATGTGCAAAAAACATCTTGAAAGAGCTGGAGTAAATTTTTACAAAAAATGTTATGTTTTCTGCTTTTTTCAAAATGAAAACACGTCAAAATTATGCTTACACAAATTCAAAAACCGCTCATTATGGGAATTCTAAACGTCACGCCAGACAGTTTTTCAGATGGCGGAAGATTTAATCAACTTGAAAACGCCTTAGAACACGCATTGCGGATGATTACGGAAGGCGCGAAAATTATCGATGTTGGTGGCGAATCGACCCGCCCTGGTTCTGAATCTATTTCGGCAACTGAACAAATTTTGCGCGTTATTCCTGTCATTGCTGCGATTAAAAAATGCAGTGATGTTTTAATCAGCATCGATACCACATTAAGTGATGTCGCCGAAGCCGCTTTGAACGCAGGCGCGAACATTATTAACGATGTTTCAGCGGGACAAAACGATACTAAAATGTTTGCCTTAGCAGCACAACGAAACGTACCGATTATTTTGATGCACACTCAAGGCACGCCCAAAACAATGCAAGAGAATCCGCATTATGAAAACGTCGTTTTGGAAGTCATTGCGGCATTGAAAAAACGGGCGGATGAAGCGATTAACGCAGGCGTGAAAAAAGAAAATATCGTGTTAGATGTCGGTATTGGTTTTGGCAAACGCAAAGAAGATAACTTAGATTTGTTGGCGCATTTGACGCATTTTGTGGCGTTAGGTTTTCCGATTTTATTGGGGACAAGTCGCAAACGTTTTATGGGTTCAATTTGCAATGTAATTGAACCCGCTGAACTGGTTACAGCTACTGCTATGACGACCGCATTAGGCGTGATGGCAGGTGTGATGCTTTTTCGTGTTCATGATGTGAAAGAAAATAAACAAGCTCTCGAAATTGCGTGGGCAATTAAAAACTCGAACTTAATACGGCAGTAACTTTTTATGAGTATGAATCGACATCAAAATTCCGAATCCTGCACATAACGTTACAATCGACGTGCCGCCGTAACTTACCAGCGGTAACGGCACGCCCACGACTGGCAACACACCAATTACCATACCGACATTCACAAACACATACACAAAAAACGTAAATGCTAAACTCCCCGCAAGCAGACGGCAGTAGGTGTCTTTCGCTTGTGAGGCAATAAACAAACAGCGGCTGATAATTAACAAATACAACACCAATAAACTAACGCAACCGAATAGCCCAAATTCTTCGGCAAAGACGGCAAAAATGAAATCAGTTGAACTTTCAGGCAAAAAATCCAATTCCGATTGTGTGCTACCCAGCCAACCTTTGCCATAAATGCCACCTGAACCAATGGCGATTTTTGATTGAATAATGTGATAGCCGCGTCCGAGTGGATCGGCTTCAGGATTGAGAAAAGTCAGCACGCGAGCGCGTTGGTAATCGTGCATAAAATGCCACAGAATCGGCGTAAGTGCTGTCAATAACGCGCCAATGCCGATAATAAACCACCATGATAATCCCGAAAAAAAGATAACTGCCGCGCCTGAACTCGCCACCAATAATGCGGTACCTAAATCAGGTTGTTTCGCAATTAACAGCGTCGGCAAAATAATCAACCCGCTAGCAATCAACAATTGTTTTGACTTCGGCGGCAACGAATACTCCGCTAAATACCACGCAATCATCATCGGCGTAGTAATTTTAATCATTTCAGAAGGCTGAAAACGAAACGCGCCAAACTCTAACCAGCGTTGTGCGCCCTTCCCTATTTCCCCCAAAATCAACACCGCCAACAACAACACAATTCCCAAACTAAACAAAATCACCGACCAACGTTTGAATTGATACGGCTCAACGTGCGCCAACAAAATCATCAAGCCAAACGCCAGAACGACTCGCGTTGCTTGGCGAATCAACACGTCTAAATCTTGTCCGCCCGCGCTGTAAAGAATGACAAAACTCAAAATCGAAATCAGTACCAACGTCACAAATAACGGAATGTCGATGTGTAATTTGCGTAAAAAATTACCTAAAAATGAATGCGTTTCAAATTGTTCATGGCGGGTTTCACTTTGCATCAAGGCTCTCCAAGTATTGTGCAATTACTTTTCATTTAAAAAGCTCACGTTGCATTCTAAAACAACGAGGCGACCGCGCTTTGATTTGCTGAACTTCCAAAATTTCGTGTGATGCACCGTCCGTTAATAATTCAACAGTTTCTTCGAGTTCAATATCAAGAACCGTTGCCATGCAAAGCAACACAAACGCAC
>CAZLGN010000215.1:1003-3619 GCA_964558865.1 uncultured Methylomagnum sp. | reverse complement strand
CGATTTCGGCGTTTTGGTGCGACACCAAAAACCGTGAACGCTTGATGAAAATTGTTACGGTTTGTTATTTGTTGTTTGCGATTCCTTACGTTTATTTGTTGGATTATCAAACGTTCACTTTCGCGCTAATTTCGCAGGTTGTTTTTGCTAGTATTATTGCGTTTTATATCGCGCCAATTCCGACTTTAGTCACCGAACTTTTCCCAGCTCGCACGCGCTATACGGGAATGTCATTGGCGTGTAATTTAGCTGCCGCGATTTTTGGCGGCACGTCACCGATGTTAATTACGGCGTTAATTACTGGCACGGGTTCGAATTATCCGATTGCCATTTACGTTATGATTGCTGCTTTTGTCTCGTTGCTTTGCGTATGGGAAGTAAAACGTCGCCGCGATTCAAAACGTTTGTATTTGATTTAACGGCTGATGTTACGCAAAAATTTTGTAGGGGCGTACTGCGTGCGCCCGCATAACAAAATTGCATCAATGGCACGTTGCGTTTGTGCGGGTTCACGCCGTGACCCCCTACGATGTATCGATTATTATAACGACTGCGTAACATTAGTTAACGGCTTCAAATCGTCCGATAAATTTTGCAATGACAATAGTTTGACTTAGTTGCGCTTGGTAATACAGAATAACGCAATCGGAACTTTTAACACTTTTTTAACTTTATATTACACCCGCATGGATAATCTCAATCCCACTCAAGACAGTTTGGTTAGCGTTCACAACTTAACGTTTTCGCGTGGCGAAAAGAAAATTTTTGATGATATTTCGCTCGAATTTGAACGTGGAAAAATCACCGCAATTATGGGACCTAGTGGCACAGGTAAAACGACGTTATTAAAAATTATCGGCGGACAACTTTGTCCAAATCGCGGCAACGTGATGGTAAATGGACGCGATGTGCATCATTTGAAACGCGACGAACTTTATACCTTGCGAAAACGAATGGGAATGCTATTTCAAAGTGGCGCGTTACTGACTGATATGACGGTGTTTGATAACGTCGCCTATCCTGTCCGCGAACACACGCATTTACCTGAATCGATGGTTCGTTCGTTAGTATTGATGAAATTGGAAGCCGTTGGCTTGCGCGGCGCACGCGATTTAATGCCGAATGAATTATCGGGCGGCATGGCGAGACGAGTCGCGTTAGCCCGTGCAATTGCGTTAGACCCAATGATGATAATGTACGACGAACCCTTTACGGGACAAGACCCGATTTCGATGGGCGCGTTGGTGTTGTTGATTAAATCGTTAAATACCACGTTGGGCTTAACTAGCATCATCGTTTCACATGATGTTTACGAAACCGCCGCGATTGCTGATTACATTTATGTATTAGCGGGCGGCAAGGTTGTCGGTCAAGGGTCGCCTGAACAAATCAAACAATCCTCGTCAGAATGGGTGCAACAATTTATGAACGGCGCGGCGGATGGTCCCGTACATTTTCACTATCCCGCTAAAGAATATATGGACGATTTACTGCATTCTGAAAAAGCATTTAAACCCTTGTTTTCACGCCAACGTCCGCCAAACGATAGAAACACTAAACGGAAACGGTATTCGTGATGGAATTTTTTAGATATTTAGGCGCAACGACCCGCGAAGTTTTTAGAAAACTCGGACGCAGCAGTTTTTTTCTCATCAGTATTTTGTCGGGAATCGGTAGTGTTTGTGTTCGTCCACGATTACTTTTAAAACAATTGCATTCCGTCGGCGTGCTATCGTTTTTAATTATTACCATTTCAGGTTTATTCGTCGGAATGGTTTTAGGTTTACAAGGTTTTTACATTTTGTCGCGTTTTGGCGCAGAAGAAACCTTAGGCGTAATGGTCGCCACTTCGCTAGTGCGTGAACTCGGTCCTGTTGTCGCAGCGTTATTATTTGCAGGTCGCGCAGGCTCTGCTCTCACTGCCGAAATTGGTTTGATGAAAGCGACTGAACAATTATCAGGTATGGAAATGATGGCGATTGACCCGATTAAACGCATTATTTCACCGCGCTTTTTAGCGGGATTTTTGTCGATGCCGTTACTCGCTGCGTTATTCAGCGCAGTCGGAATTATTGGCGGGCAAATGGTTGGCACAGGTTTATTGGGCGTTGACGACGGCGCATATTGGTCGCAAATGCAAGCAAACCTCGATTTTCGCGGCGACATTATTAACGGTGTCATCAAAAGCATCGTGTTTGGTTTTGTCACGTCGTGGATTGCATTGTTTGAAGGCTACGACGCAATTCCGACTGCCGAAGGCGTGAGTCGCGCCACGACTCGAACCGTTGTCAATTCCGCGTTTAGTATTTTAGGATTAGATTTTATTTTGACCGCACTTATGTTTGGAGATAATTGAGTTATGTCCCACACCCACACTCAAGACACATTAGTTGGGCTATTTGTCGCCGCTGGGATTGCCAGTTTGTTTTTTCTTGGCTTACAAGTCAGTAATTTAAGTTCGCTTTCGCATGGAAATACGTTTGAAATCACGGCTCGTTTTTCAAATTCGGGCGGCTTAAAAGTGAAGTCCGCTGTTTCTGCTGCTGGCGTGAAAATCGGTAGCGTAAAATCCATCTCGTTTGACCAAAAAACTTACGAATCTGTCGTGAACATGGA
>CAZLGN010000215.1:0-975 GCA_964558865.1 uncultured Methylomagnum sp. | reverse complement strand
TATTGATGAGCAATATAAAACGTTGCCCGATGACAGTTCAGCGAGTGTTTATACCGCTGGATTATTGGGCGAACAATATGTGAGTTTAGACGGCGGCGGTTCAGACGAGTATTTGAAAAATGGCAGCAAAATCGAAATCACGAATTCTGCTTTAGTATTAGAAAAAGCTCTCGGACAATTCTTGTTTAAATCTGCCGAAGAAAAGAAAGCCACGCCTAGCGATGATAAAAAAGGCAAAAAATGAACAGTAAATTAAACATCGTTTCCAAAGGCAACGGACGGTGGTTGATTCATGGTGAACTCACATTTGCCAGCATTCACGGAACATTAGTCGAATCGCCACCGTTTTTGCGTGGTGGCAAAGATATTATTTTAGATTTCGCGCAAGTGACTAACACCGATAGCGCAGGGCTTGCGTTAATGATTGAATGGATAAAAATCACGCGCCACTATCGCGCTCAACTGCATTTTAAAAACGTGCCAAAACAATTGCTCAATTTAGCTAAACTCAGCGGGTTGGATAAAACCCATTATTTTTCACTCAAATTACAAAAAACAACTGAAACTCATGGATAAATTGATTATTACTGGTGGCGCACAACTTGACGGCGAACTGCGAATTTCTGGAGCAAAAAACGCGGCGTTGCCTATTTTAGCGGCGACGCTGTTGTCACACGCACCCGTTCGGATTGGCAATGTGCCGCATTTGCACGATATCACGACGACAATGGAATTACTCGGACGAATGGGCGTGAGTTTGACCATTGACGAAAAAATGAACATTCAAGTTGATTCCAGCACGATTAACAGTTTTGTCGCGCCGTATGAATTGGTGCGAACGATGCGGGCATCGATTTTGGTTCTCGGTCCTTTGTTGGCGCGATTTGGCGAAGCGCACGTTTCGTTGCCAGGCGGTTGCGCGATTGGTTCGCGTCCCGTCGATATTCACATCAACGGGCTGATTCAAATGGGTGC
>CAZLGN010000214.1:0-3631 GCA_964558865.1 uncultured Methylomagnum sp. | reverse complement strand
GAATTGACTTACCAACTCGCCCAAGCCTTGCAAGCGTTAATCGATGCGATTGTGCGAAAAATTCAGGAATTACTGTGGGAAACCGAAGAAGTCCGCCGCACCTTGTTACATTCGCATTTAGACGAAACGATTGAACAAGCGCGAATTCGGCACGGTTTTCAGGTGTTATTTTTACGTTTTGGGCGCGTTGCGGTTGAAGCGTTTATTGCCAAACCGTTGCAAGCGCGTGACCGATTATTAAGCGAACGCGCGGCTGAAATCAAAACCTTGGAAGCGTTTTATCAAGGTGACGATAAAACCAAACAAGAAGGCGGTTTGACGCATTATTTGCGTTACGGTTTGTGGGCGGTATTAGGCAGAGTCGCCACGCCGCGCACCAGAAATACTGCGAAAGCCGTCGCCGATGCCGCCCTTGCAATCGCTGAAACCACTACAACAAAAGAAGTCGAAAAGTATTCTGAACCCAGTAATTTTGACCAAGTGGTAGACGAAATTAACGGCGATTTAGCGGCGTTGCAGGATTATTTGAAAAACAGCGTTTTTTACGCCGCAGGTTTTATTACTTATTGTAATCAAGAACTTGAGCGTATTCGCAACCGTTTCAAAGAAATGGAAGACAATGAACGCCAATGGATTGGCATTATTCGCACGGCGGTAAAATACGAACGCAATCCGCTCATTCCTTACAACATCGCCCACACGCGCCGTGATTTTCAAATTCGCCGTGAGCTAGCGTTGGAATTGAAGGAAGTCCGCGACAGTTACAGCAACGTTTTTTGAGGCGAGAAGTATGAACAACAAAAAAGTATTGCGTTTTTTAACATTGAGCGCGGCGTTGTTGATGTCTAGCAGTGTGTTTGCTCAAAACAAAGTCGCTTTGGTAATTGGCAATAAAGCCTACAAAGATGCGCCGCTGAAAAATTCGGTTAATGACGCGCAAGACATGAAAGCCGCGTTAGAAAAAGCAGGTTTTACTGTGATTTATGCTGAAAACGCCGACATCGACAAAATGGACGAAGTGCGTGAAAAATTCGTCAATGCCCTGAGCGAAGATTCGCTAGGCTTGTTTTATTATTCAGGGCATGGCGTACAAGCAGACGGTATAAATTATTTGATTCCCATCAATGCCAAAATTACCAGTAAAGCCGATTTAAAACGTCGCGCTTATGATGTCGGTTATTTTTTAGATGAAATGGCAGACGCAAAAAATGCCGTCAACATTGTGATTTTGGATGCCTGTCGAAATAATCCTTACAAAGGCGTGCGCTCTATTTCAGGTGGTTTGAGCAACACTGATGCGCCAAAATCCGCCGAAGGTTCTTTAATTGCCTACGCTACCGCGCCTAATGACGTTGCCGACGATAACCAAAAAGGTCGCAACGGGCTTTATACCAAATACTTGAAAGACTATCTTTTTCAACCAGGTTTAACCATTGAAGACGCGCTCAAAAAAGTACGTCAAGCCGTTGTCAAAGAAAATCCCGATCAAATTCCTTGGGAAAATAATTCCTTAATCGGTGACGTTTGTCTTGCTGGTTGCAATAGTTCGCCCGTTATTTCTGCGCCAAAAGTCACTTACGCGCCGCTACTCTCATTTGTTAGCGGGGCAAAATCGGTGAATCAAAACAAATCCTACACCGTGAAATTCTCTGGCACCGATAAAGACGGCGATTTGAGCAAAATTCTGGTGGATTGGGGCGACGGTTCAACAATTACCGCGAAAACGGCAAAAGACAGCACAGCCGTTTCGTTTTCGCACACTTACAACTTCGCGGGCATTTACGATTTAATTGCCACCGCAATTGATAAACAAAACGCCGAAAATGAAACCTATTCACAAGAAGTTCAAGTCAAAGAAGTTTCTGCACCCGCGCCAGTCGTCACGCCGCCTGTTGTTGTAAAAGTTCCCAACATTTCAAACGCGAATGCCACGCCAAGTTCAATTATTCAAGGCAACAGCGTCACGTTTAACGCAAAACTCAGCGCGAATTTGCCTAGCGGTTACAGCGTCAAAATCGATTACGGCAGCGGCTTAACGCAAATGAACGGCTCAACTACCAGTTTTTCACTTTCTGCAACACCGACAGATTTAGGCGCAAGCCTTTTCACGGTTGGCGTTTATGACAGCAAAGGCGTTTTAAAAAGTAACCAACTTACGGGCAATTTCTCCGTTATTGAACCTGCTCCCGTTGTGATTGAATCCCCAAAACCTGTTGTCGTTGCGCCCATCGTCACCAAAACAACAGGCTACACAAAAATTGCAAATAACGGTTCTGCAATTTCGGACGATGCCAAACTCGGCACTGCGCCAACTGATTGGGCTTGCACCAAAGACAACAACACAGGCTTGATTTGGGAAGTGAAAACCGATGACGATGGTTTGCGGGACAAAGATTGGTATTACAGTTGGTACAAACCAGAAGGCGATAACGGCGGTTTCGCGGGTTATACAGACCACGATTCTGCTTATGGTGCGCCAAATTGTTCAACCAAAGATAATTGCAACACTTACGCTTTCACCAATGCCGTCAATACACAAGGCTTGTGTGGTGCGAAAGATTGGAGATTGCCGACACGTCCCGAATTAGAAGGTTTGATTTATTGTTCCGATGGCAAATACAACAAACTAACCGAAGACGCGCTCAATTCAAAAGGCTACGGTTATGTTTGTGCAAGCAATGAAAACACTTTAACAACAACTAAACCAACCATTAACACCACCTATTTCCCCGATATAAAAGATAATTATTGGTTTTGGTCTTCCTCGCCTTATGCTTACTATAGTGACGGTGCGTGGGATGTCTACTTCTACGGCGGCGGTTCAAGCTACGACTATAAGGGCAATAACTATTTTGTTCGGTTGGTTAGGTAGCGACAGTGTTTTGCGTTTTTGTTTGCTTTTGATTTTGGTTTGAGAGGAGTTTTTAATGCAACAGATATTAGCCCCATTTAGTGCGAGTTTTTCTGAGTTAAGACACAATCCGAAAGGTTTGTTAGAAAAGTCTGAAGGTGAAACGGTGGTTATTTTTGAAGACGATATGCCAGCGGCTTATTTAGTTTCGCCTTCTGAATATGAGCGTCTTTTAAATCGCTTGGAAGATTATGAGTTAGGCGAAGTTGTGAAACAAAGACAAGCAGAAAAAAGTTTAGCTGTTGAAGTGACACTTGATGACTTATAAATTGAAATTTGTTCCCAGTGCTGAAAAAGAATGGCTCAAATTGGATTCGAGTATTAAAGAGCAATTCAAGAAAAAACTGGCTAAATGTTTAGAAAACCCTCACATTCCAGCAAATAGATTGCATGGTTTTTCTAACGCCTACAAAATCAAATTGCGTTCGGTAGGTTATCGGTTAGTTTATGAAGTTGATGACGGAGAAATTGTGATTTTCGTGATTGCAGTAGGAAAACGTGAAAAAAATGAAGTTTATAAAAATGCAGCACAAAGACAAAATTAGCGTGATGGACAATGATTTGGAGATGGAAAAATGTATGCAGACAAACTTCAGCAGTTTGAAAATGTCGAAAATTTAGCTGGAAAAGCATGGGAACACGCGACGGCTATTGATTTAATCAGCAATTCTAAAATTAAAAATTGTTCGATGCACTGTTTTCATTATCAGCAAATGTTTG
>CAZLGN010000213.1:0-3646 GCA_964558865.1 uncultured Methylomagnum sp. | reverse complement strand
AAAAATTGATCAATTTCAGGGGGCGACAGTACATTAAATGGAATCAGCACCCATTACGAAGGTAATATTTTTTTCTGCAACGACAAGTTTTACATTTATACAAGTATGAATTGGGATATTCCATCTGGGATGCTTTGGGAATCCTTTTCACAAACAGAGTTGGTGGCGTATTTGTCTTCTACGTTTTATCGCGACCCTTTGATAAATATAAAAATGATTGGTTCCGTTTTAGATAAAGTTAAACAAATGACTTTCCGTGAATCGTTTCCTAAATGCAAACATCCTGACGGCAATGTGATAATCGTGGACAGTTGCAGTTTTTGCCCTGTCACAGGTGAAATGATTAAAGATGATGTCTTTCATTATGCTATGAATTATTTAAATCCTATCGTTGAAAAATGGGTTCCATATAGCTCTTCATTTGATGGTTCAGCATGGTTACATTTCTTGAATCAAGCCTTTGGTAACGACGTGGATTGCGACGATAAAATCAAATTGTTACAGGAATTTATGGGGTTATCGCTCACCGACATCACTAAATTCGGGAAGATGCTGTTGTTAGTGGGTGAAGGTGTTGACGGTAGAAATGTTGTTTTAAATACGTTGCAAATGGTAATGGGGGACGGTAATTTGTCAACTATTCCTTTGAGTGATTTCAACTGCTCTCGTGCATTAGCGAATCTTCAACACAAATTAGTCAATGTTGATGCAACAGCCGACAGATTGGCTAACATTATAGAATTTCAAGCTGTTGCAAATGGCGAATCAGTTGTTTTAGAGCATGAAGTTGGAAATCCTTTTAATTGGAATTTGACTACTAAATTGTGGGCAAGTATCGACAAGTTACCTGAAATTAGCGAGCAATTCGCGCAACACATAATTCCGATACAGTTCAACCATAAATTTACGGATGCTGAACAAGATTCTAACCTTGAAATTAACTTATTGACTGAGCAGAGGGCTATTATTGAATGGGCAGTGGAAGGGCTGCATCGTTTGTTAGCCAATAATGCTTTCACAGTACCGTTATCTTCGACGGTTGTTGAAATGGCGTAGTTAATTCAGTTATTCAGTACAGTGTAATCAACAATAGCCATGTAATGATTTAATCGTTGCATGGCTATTTGTTGTTTTGAGCCTCTCACTGAAAATTATCCGTTCAATTGTGCAATCATTTGTTTCAAAAATTGCGATTTTCGTCATCGATTGCGCGAGTCTAATATGGCGAAAATCCAGTCAAATAGCTACTTATAGACACTGGTGTAACTTACGCTTATGGGTATACTGTATCAGCCTTATTACACCACTCTCAAAGTCTTAATCTCGGATGGTTACTCGTTGTAAAATAGCCGTCAATTTCAACGCATTCAACGACACTAAATGATTAAATCTGAACTAATAACCGCTATCACTAAAAAACAATCCCATTTGAGTAGCCACGATGTAGAACTAGCCGTGAAGTGTTTAATTGAATCTATGACCAATGAATTAGCCGCTGGTGGGCGTGTTGAAGTCCGAGGCTTTGGTAGTTTCTCATTGCGTCACCATGCGGCACGGATGGGAAGGAATCCCCGAACAGGTGAAGAAGTGGCATTGCAGCAGAAACATTCAATTCATTTCAAAGCTGGATTGGAACTCTGGCAGAGGGTGCTGGATTCTGGAAGTGGATGTAAAAATTATCGATTAAATTTGGCTGGAGGTTACTCAAATGAATGAAGTTAAGAAAACAGGGGTAAGTTTTGAATGCACTGAAAAACAACGTGTAAATTACATCAAAGCGGCTGGTGGTAGGAAATTAGGCGTGTGGATTAAGGATATTCTTGATGCCGCTGTTAAACAACAAGCTATGGGCGGTAAGAGTAAAGTTAAACCAGTGGTTATGAATGTTACAGATTCAATAATCGTTGATGACGAGGATGATGGCGATTCCAGAGGTAATAAATGACAGAAGTTTGTTTGCAGATGTTAGAAACGTTACTGCTCCAATAGCTGCCATGCCAAGGATTAGGTAATATCTTACGCATCCCAAACTGAGTGTCCCGAAACCCCTCCCGAATAATGCACCCTTTAGCGGATTTTGCATAATTTACCGTTTTTCATTAAACGCAATCATTGCGGAGTATAAATCATGCCAACATTTATTTTTATATTAAAAACAATCGTTTATTAAGTGGCATGAAAATAGAGTATTTAAATTAGTTTGTTTTTATGGTTACGATTTATGCTATTTAAATTTATCGATTTTTGATGAAAGCCCCCGAATTAAGCGGCTGTTGTTGGTATGACTAAGTTAGCGGTAATACTGTTACCTATAGCAGCATCAAAGAACCCACCGCAGGTGAACCTGTAGAAGTTAATCTGTATAGAGTGTGAAAGATTTTTCACAGTGAGTTATATTTCATTCATGGCTTGATTAGCTGAAACAATGAATCAAGACTCGAGTGTGGTACGAAAGTACCAGAACACCCGATTTACTAAAACCATCCGAACCTGTGTTACTGGTACCACGTTAATCATCCAAAACTACACTCTCCGAACCATCGCACATAAAATGCACCCGTTAGCCATTTTTCACAAAATTAACCTTAAAAATTTTAATGTTTTTAATCATTACGCAATCATTGACGATTTAATTATCGTGCCAATTCTTTGTAAGTCTTATATTTAAAGGCTTTGTTGCAATTTAAATTATGGCACGATAAATGATTAGTTGACTTTTCAAATCCTTGATTTAAAGCTCATAAAGATACTAAGCAATACTACCATATATACTATTTCATAAAAATTGCTTAAAACGCATTTTTGACGATTATCGGGTTTTCGATGCGAATAGCGCGGCACACGAAGTAAGGATTTTAGCGAATAGGGCGTAATGCTAGTAATGGCGGGGCTTGCAGGGGTTTTTATGTGATACCCGAAATTTAGGGCATAAAAAAAAAACCACCGTGTTATGGTGGTCAGTAAGATTGGTATTGTTCCGTGTAAAAATGGGTACACATTATTTAACACTTCATCTGTCCGCTACAACCCGCATTCCACCGTGTAAAGAAAACTTAGTTTTTGAATTATTTTACACTTGTAACGGTAATGTTAAAGACTTATATTACACATTGAATTTAACGCAGGAGTGAATCATGTCTAATATCGGTTACATCAGAGTTTCATCCGTCGGGCAGAATACCGAACGCCAATTAGTCGGTATTAAATTGGATAAACTATTTGAAGATAAGTGTTCAGCTAAAAATACTGACCGTCCACAGCTCAAGGATTGTCTTGAATGGTTACGCGGTGGAGATACATTACACGTTCATTCTATTGACCGATTAGCACGGGATTTATTTGATTTGCAGTCATTGATAGGTCAGTTGATGGTTAAGCGGGTAACTGTGCAGTTTCACAAAGAAAATTTAATCTTTGAACCCGATACCTCTAATGCTATTAACCAATTGATGCTGCACATGATGGGGGCGTTTGCTCAGTTTGAACGGGAATTGATTAAGGAACGACAACGGGAAGGAATAGCAGCAGCTAAGGCTAAAGGAGTTCAGTTTGGTGCGAAACGAAAATTAACCGATGAACAAATAGCCGAGATTAAAGTTAGATTGGTGAATAACTGTGATAAATCTGCATTGGCACGGGAGTTTGG